>CAWUMT010000167.1:0-3721 GCA_963923735.1 uncultured Acidimicrobiales bacterium | reverse complement strand
AGCGTGCCCGCAACTGCCTCAAGCGTGCCGGCATCAACTCGATCGGCGAGCTCGTTGCGTGCTCCGAGAAGGACCTCCTGGCCATCACCAACTTCGGTCAGACCTCGCTCAAGGACGTCACCGAGCGTCTTGACGAGCGTGCTCTGGCACTGCGGGGTGATGACTGATGCGCGCCACTCCCAAGCGCGGACGTCGCTTTGGCGGAAGCGCGTCGCACCAGAAGGCCATGACCGGCAACCTCGTTGCCTCCCTCATCGCTGCAGAGTTCGTGGTCACCACCGAGGCCAAGGCCAAGGCCCTTCGCCCCGTGGCCGAGAAGTGCATCACCGCGGCGGTCAAGGGTGGCGTGGCCAACCAGCGCCGCGTGGTCTCGCTGATCCGCGACCGCGACATGGCGCACAAGCTCTTCTCTGAGATCGGACCGCGCTACACGGACCGTCCCGGTGGCTACACCCGGATCCTGAAGCTCGGCCAGCGCCCCGGGGACAACGCCCCCATGGCGCGCATCGAGCTCGTCTAGGAGCGCAGGGGCGCTCCATGGGCGCCACCCAGCGCTGGCGACTCGACGTCGCCTACCGCGGCACTGAGTTCCACGGGTTCGCGCGCCAGCCGGGCCTCCGCACGGTCGGCGGCGAGCTCTCTGAGGCGCTCGCCCGCACCGCCCGGCTCGAGGAGCCGCCGATGATCGTGTGTGCCGGTCGCACTGACGCGGGCGTGCACGCCACGGCCCAGGTGATCCACGTCGACCTGCCGCACCCGCTGCCCGAGGGAAATCACGGTCCCGTGGAGGGACCCGATCTGGTCCGTGCGCTCAATCGCCAACTGGGCGAGGACGTCTCGGTACTCGACGCCACGCCGGTGTCCACCTCCTTTGATGCCCGCCACTCGGCCATCTGGCGGCGCTATCGCTACCTGATCTTCGAGTCTGCGGTGCCTGATCCGCTGCTGGCGGGCCTGGCCTGGCAGGTGCCCGGTCCCCTAGATGCCCGTTCGATGGCCCAGGCCGTGGGCGTCTTCCTCGGATCCCATGACTTCCGGGCCTTCTGTCGCAAGGCCCCGGGCACCACGGGGGCCGAGCCCATCACCCGGATGGTCACCGACGCCTCGGTCGAGGTGGTCGACACCCAGGGAGCGCTTGATCTGGTGGGGGGCCGCCTGTTGCGCTTCGAGATCCAGGCCGGGGCCTTCTGCCACCAGATGGTCCGCTCCCTGACCGCTGCGGTGGTCGAGGTCGGCCGAGGCCGTTCGAATGCCGCCGAACTGCTAGCCCTGCTGCGCTCCGGCTCCCGGGAGGGCGCCCCACAGCCTGCCCCGCCCGAGGGGCTCTGCCTGATCGGCGTGGGCTACCCCGACACAGCGGGGGAGGAGCCCCCGGGCTTGCCCGCAGGTGGCCAAACCCCCTAGGATTCTCATTCCCCGGTCGGCGAGATCCGCCATCGGAACCGAGTCTCGGCCGAGTGGCCAAGACCGCTCAGAAAGATCGATTCGACACCGACATGCGCACGTACTCCCCGAAGCCCAGCGAGATCACCCGCTCCTGGCACCTCATCGACGCCGAGGGCATGGTCCTCGGTCGTCTGGCCACCGAGTCGGCTCGCCTGCTGCGCGGCAAGCACCGTCCGTACTTCGCCCAGCACCTCGACACCGGTGACCACGTCGTGATCATCAACGCCGACAAGATCGTGATGACCTCGAACAAGGCCGAGCAGAAGTTCGCCTACCGCCACTCGGGCTACCCGGGTGGTCTCAAGTCGACCTCGTACGCAAGCCTCCTAGCCGAGGACCCCGTCGAGCTCGTGACCCGTGCGATTCGCGGCATGGTGCCGAAGAATCGTCTCGGCCGTCAGCAGATGACCAAGCTCAAGGTCTACGCCGGCACGGACCACCCGCACGCCGCTCAGAACCCCCAGCCCTACGACGTGCCCGGCGCCCGCCGCGGCGAGCGTTCGTAATCCAGGAGCACGAAGAACATGGCAACCCCGCTCACTCAGTCCACTGGTCGTCGCAAGCGCGCTGTCGCCCGCGTCCGCTTCCGTCCCGGCACCGGTCAGATCACGATCAACAAGCGTCCCTTCGACGCGTACTTCACCTCGGCCACGCACCGCATGCTCATCACTGAGCCCCTGCGTGTCGCCGGCATCGAGGACACCTACGACATCGACGCCACCATGGACGGCGGCGGCCCCGCCGGTCAGGCCGGCGCCCTTCGTCTCGGCATCGCCCGCTCGCTCTGCGAACTCGACCCCGAGCTTCGTCCGGCCCTGAAGAAGGCTGGTCTGCTCACCCGTGACGCACGGGAGAAGGAGTCGAAGAAGTACGGCCTCAAGAAGGCCCGTAAGGCACCGCAGTACTCGAAGCGTTAAGCCATGGGTGATGCCCGATTCGGGACCGATGGGGTCCGCGGGCTCGCCAACGCGTCGCTCACTCCTGAGTTGGCCCTGGCCTTGGGCCGCGCCTCGGCACGGGTGCTGCGCGCTCCTGCCGTGGTGATCGGCCGCGACACTCGACGTTCTGGGCCGCTCCTGCTCGACGCCTTGGCCGCAGGCTTCGCCTCCGAAGGCGTCGACGTGATCGATGTGGGCGTGCTGCCCACCCCGGGGATCGCCTCGCTGTGCGCGTCGCGCGGCGTGCCCGGTGCGGTCGTCTCGGCTTCGCACAACCCCTTCGAGGACAACGGCATCAAGGTGCTGGGTCCCGGTGGCACCAAGCTCGCCGACGATGTCGAGGCGGCTATCGAGGCCGAGCTCGAAGCACTCCTGGGGAAGTCGGCGGCTGCGGACGGTCGCCCCACCGGCAACGCGGTGGGCGAGATCCGTGCGGAGCACGAGCTGGCCCAGGCCTACGTCGAACACCTGCTGGCCTCGCTGCCGCCCCGCGCGCTGGCGGGAATGAAGGTGGTCGTGGACTGTGCACACGGCGCCGCCTCCCCGGTGGCCGAAGAGGTCTTCGTCTCGCTCGGTGCTGAGTGCGAAGTGATCAACGCCAAGCCCAACGGGGTCAACATCAACGCCGCCTGCGGCTCGACGCATCCCGAATCACTCATCGCTGCGGTGCGCGCCTCGGGTGCACAACTCGGTCTCGCCCTTGATGGCGATGCGGACCGACTGATCGCGGTGGACCACGAGGGGAATCTCGTCGACGGCGACCGGATGCTCGCACTCTTCGCCGCAGACCTGAGCGCACGCGGCGAGCTCAAGCGCGACACCGTCGTCATCACGGTGATGACGAACCTGGGGTTCCTCCGCGCCATGGAGGCCAAGGGCATCGACTGCGCGGTAGTGCCGGTGGGAGATCGCCACGTGCTCCAGGCGCTGCTCAAGGACGACCTCTCCCTCGGTGGGGAGCAGTCGGGCCACCTGATCTTCTCGGCACGTGCCACCACAGGTGACGGCCTGTTGACTGGCATCCTGCTGTGCGACCTCGTCAAGCGCTCCGGCGCCACGTTGGCCGAGCTGGCCGGGGCCGCCTTTGCGACCTATCCCCAGCGCCTCGTGGCCGTCGAGGTGGCGAATCGCGAGGCCGTGGCCTCCTGCACGGCGCTCGATGAGGCGATCGCTGCTGCGGAGGCCGAGCTCGGGGAGTCGGGCCGCGTGCTCATCCGGGCCTCGGGCACCGAACCGGTGATCCGGGTCATGGTCGAGGCGGACACCGACGAGGCCGCCCAGAGGATCACCGACGCCCTGGTCGCCGTGGTGGTGGCGGAACTCGAGGGCACCGTCCG
>CAWUMT010000166.1:0-3773 GCA_963923735.1 uncultured Acidimicrobiales bacterium | reverse complement strand
GTGGTGGCCCTCAAGGCGCTGCGCCTCGGTGGCCAGGACCTCGACCGTGACATCGCCGACCTGATCCGTCACCAGTGCGATCTGGTGATCTCCGAGCACGCGGCCGAGGCCCTCAAGGTCGCCATCGGGGCTGCAGGCTCCCTCGAACCCCCACTCCACGCCGAAATCCACGGCAGGGTGGTGGCGAGTGGTGAGCGAGCCAGCGCCCTGGTCAGTTCTGAGGAGATCGGCCACGCGATGGCCGATCATCTTCGGGCCATGGTCGAAGGCGTGGCGGCCTGCCTCGCCGACTCACCGCCGGAGTTCGCGCAAGATGCCCTGTTCGAGGGGATCCACCTCCTTGGGGGCGGATCGAAGCTTGTGGGGTTGGCCGAGCAGCTCTCGGCGGGGACGAGCGTTCCGGTGCACACGGTGGAGCATCCCGAACACGTGGTGATCGAGGGCGCGGGCCGATGCCTGGACGACCTCGGTCGGTTCAGCGCACTGTTTGCGTCCGCAGAGCGCTAATCGAGCTCGCTGCGGCGCAGCATGGCGACGGCTTGGCGCACCTGCCAGTCGCGGTCCTCGGCCAGGCGATCGAGCGCCGTTTCGACCTCGGCCCCGTCGAAGGCGCCGAGTGCGGCCACCGAACGGCGGCGCAATGCGGGCTTGCCGGTGGTGGCCGAGAGGACCAAGGGGAGCCCTCGTGGATCACCGAGCTCGGCTACGCAGGCAACCGCCTCTTCGAGCACCAGTGCATCCTCGGTGCTGGAGCCAAGTTCGATGACGTCCTCGAGGAGACCGTCTTCCTGGCGCTCGCCGATGGCGCAGAGCGCGTAGATCACCACGAGCCGATCCGAATCACTCAGTGCGGCGCGGAGCGCCTCGAGAGTCTCAACTTCGTCGAGTTCGTGGGAGACCTTCGGCGAGAGCCGGGCGGCCGTCCGGCGGACATGCGGGTCGGAGTCGGCCAATCCAGTGGCGTGCATGCCCGCTTGCAGGCGACCCGAACGGGCGAGCCCGCTGAGCGCCGCGGCTCGAAGGGAGGGGTTCGTGCTCTTGAGACCTTCGTGCAGCGTCTGGGTCCCCACGGGCGAGGGGTCGGCTGCTGCGGCCAAGAGCGCCTCGCGCCCCGCAATGGGGTCTGCGGCCGATACCGTGTCGTTCTCGTGACCCATGACAGCAGTATCGCGTCCCCTCCGGGCGATTCCGACCTTCCTCGTCGGCCCAGCGCCTCGCGCGGCCGGCGGATCGCACAGTGGGTCCTCGGAATCTGCGTGGTGCTGGCCCTTGGGGTCATCATCCTCTCGAGGCTTTCGGCAGGCGAGTACGCCATCACGCCCGGTGGCGCGCAGGACGTTGCCCCGCTGATCACGATCGACGGGCACGCTGCACCCAAGAACCAGGGTTCGGTGATGCTCACCGACGTCTCGCTGACTCCGGTGACCTGGCTCAACTGGCCGTGGTTTCATCTGGTCAGCTCGAACGCCTCCTTTGTGCCCGAATCTGCTCTGGTGCCCGCCGGGATTCCGGCCTCGCAGCTCAATGCACAGGGCTACCTCGAGATGGCGCAGTCGAAGAACTCAGCGAAGGCAGCCGCACTGACGAGGCTCGGCTACAAGGTGACCGCCACGCACGACGGTGCATTGATCACCGCAGTGAGTGCGAACGCGCCGGCTCGCGATGCAGTCTCGGTGGCTGATGTGGTCGATCAGGTCAACGGCGTCGACGTGCACACCTCGTGCGAGCTGATCGCCGCCGTACATGACCTCGACCCGGGCACTCAGGTCGAGCTCGGCGTCCGCAAGGCGACGATCAGCAGAGACGGCACCATCACGAGGTCAGAGACCAAGGCCGTAGCCGTCACACTCGGCACGCCTCCCAAGCCGGTCGACTCGCACTGTCCGGGGGTGACCGGGCCATCGAAGTCCTATCTCGGCGTCGGGCTCCAAGATGACGTGTCCTACATCTTTCCCATGGAGATCTCGATCTCCACTCCCAACATCGGCGGCCCCTCAGCGGGTCTGGCCATGACCCTTGGGATCATCGATCGACTCTCGGGTGGCCACCTCGTTCAAGGCCACCACCTCGCCGCCACGGGGACGATCGACCCCGAAGGCCACGTGGGTGACGTCGGCGGTGTGGCGCAGAAGACGGTGGCGGTCACCCGAGCCGGCGCCACCACCTTCTTCGTCCCTCATGAGGAACTCAGCGTGGCCAGGGGTAAGGCGCCCTCCTCGCTCAAGGTGGTCGCGGTGGGAACCTTGGACGAAGCCATCAACCAGCTCCTGCGACAGGGGGGCACCCTGACGATGGCCGACGGGACGGTGGAGAGCCGCGCCTCTGCGGGCCTCGCGCCGTAGGCTGAGGCGATGGCTGACGAGTACGGCAGGACCCCGCCAGGACGTGCGCAGGGGCCCGCTGCCTCGCTCACCAACTTCACTGTGGTCCGCCGGGGCTTCGACCCCCAAGAGGTGCGCGAGCTCCTCGAGGAACTTGAGCGCGAGATCGACAGGTCCCGCCAACGCGAAGCCGAGATCCGCGAGGCCCTCGAGCGCGTTCGCCACGAGGCGAAGAACCCGGTGATCGATGAGCAGATGCTCACGGCGGCGCTCGGGGAGCGCAGCGCCGAGATCCTCAAGTCGAGCCACGAGGAGGCACGCGGGCTCCTTGAGCAGGTTCGTGCCAAGACCTCCGCGATGCTCGCAGAGGCGCAGGCCAAGGCCGACGAGATCACGATCGAGGCCGAGCAGCGAGCGGCGGAGCGGCTCGGTGACGCGGAAGTTGCGGCGTCACAACTCGAGGCCAAGGCACTCGATGCCGCTCGCCGCACGGTGTTGCAGGCCAGAGCTGATGGCGAGACACTGGTGGATCGAGCCCGAGCACAAGGTCGCTCCATGATCGATCAGGCCCAAGAGGCGCGCGATCGCGTGCTCTCGGACATGAACGGTCGGCGGCGCGCGATGCACGTCCAGATCGAACAGCTTCGTGCAGCACGTGACCACCTTGCTGGCTCCATCATCGAGGTGCGCGGGACGATCGATCGGCTGACCAGTGACATCTCGGGTTCCGATGAGGCTGCGAAGGCGGCTGCGGACGAGGTGGCCCGGCGCCAGCCCACGCTGCCCGAGGTGGACCTCGCCCCCTTCGAGGCGATCCTTGAGGAACCCGCTCGCCTCGAGCAGCCTGCGGCGTCGACCGAGGTTGACGAGGCCGCTGTTGCGCCGTCAGAACCGGAGGACGTCGAGGTCGTCGCTCCCGAGTCCGGCGTGGTCGAAGAGCTGTTCAAGAAGATCCGTGCCTCTGCGCACGATGAGCCCACCGGTGGTGTGCCCGTCGTCCACGCGGCGACCGCACCGCAGGGTGCGCCGGCACATGATGTGCAGGATCTCAACGCCCGGGATGCCGCACTTTCCTCCGCCCGCTCCACGTTGGCCCGGAAGGTCAAGCGGGTGCTGCAGGACCAGCAGAACCATCTGCTGGATTCGGTGCGCGCCGTCAAAGAACCTTCGCCGGAGCTCCTCGAGCCCGAGACGGTCCTGATCGCCTCGCTTGCCGCTGCGTCGATCGACCCCCTGCGCGATGCCGCGGATGCGGGTCGGACCTACGCGACTGATCACGGGGTCTCAGGAGGTGGATCGATCTCTGACGCCGTCGTGATGCGGATCGCCGACTCGCTGGCTGCGGGCGTGGTGGTGCCGTTGCGCCGTCGGCTCGAAGAAGTGATCTCCACGCAGGACCCGAGCGCAGAGCTCGGAGCGGCCTATCGGGAGTGGCGGGGGAGTCGGCTGGAC
>CAWUMT010000165.1:0-3795 GCA_963923735.1 uncultured Acidimicrobiales bacterium | reverse complement strand
GCTCGGAGATGTGTATAAGAGACAGGGATGATCGTGCGGGGGTTGTTCACGGGATAGACGACGAGCGGACTGGGGCTCTTCGACGAGAACGGGATGTCGAGCTGGGCCTCACGGGCGAGCCGGCCGATCTGGGACTGGGTGCCGATGGGCGCGCCGAAGCTCTTGGGCGTTCCGAGCCCCGCAGGGGTGGGCGTCAACATGGCGGTGAAATTGGCCGGATAGGTGGCCGAGTAGCGCTCGTACTGCAGGTCGTTCTGGACGAGCACGTCGCCGGCGCTCATGAGACGGGCCATCGGAGCCAAGGAGGCGGGGTCGAAGACGCCGTCCTGCATGGCGGTGTCGAGGGCGCGCACAAGATTCGCGCTGGCGGTCTCACCCACGGGCACCGAGCCTCGAGAGACCCACGGCCGGTCGAGCAAGCCCGGCCAGACCGTGTCCATGGTGGTGCCGTAGCGGTAGTAGCCGAAGTCGATTCCCGGGATGCCGAGCACGCGGGAGTTCGCGTTGGTCGATGTCGTATTCAGGTAGTCCGCCGCCTGGGTGACGTAGGAGGGGAGCGAGTTCGGGAACTTGAGGTTGTCCGCGATCAGTTGGCCTTGGTAGAGCGGGGCCAGGTTGGCCGCCGCCATGACCGAGGCCAGCACCCCGATGCCCACCGACCAGGTGGGCCGTTTGGCGGCCAGCGCGGTGATGCCCGCACCGAGCAGCAGGGCGAGGCCCATGACGACCAAGGGCATCACCCGGTTGGTCGAGCGCATGGCCAGGCCCACGGTCGACTTCTGCACCGCCTTGAGCAGGGCGCCGAAGGGGGTGGGTGCGTCGTAGGGATACGCACTCACGGCGAAGATGAAGCCGGCGGCGATGAGCAGGACCGAGATGGCCCGGTAGCGCCAGCGAGCGAGGAACCCGACCGCAAGGCAAAGCGCCGGCACGGCGAAGCTCAGCAGCATGGGCAGCGCATGGGCGATGTAGCGCTCGGCGGTGAGCGTCCACGGTTGGATCATGTCCTGGCCGTAGAAGTACCAGAACCCGAGGCCTCGCCAGATCTCCGACGCCGAGGAGGTCATGGTCACCGTGGGGATGGTCTCGGTGTACTTGAGCACGTTGAGCCCATAGGCCCCCTCGGCCCACAGACCCGCCCCCCACCACAGCGAGACGATGAAGCTCAACAAGCCGAAGCGCACGATCGTCTCGAGCGCGGTGCGCCAGGACTCCTCGCGCAACCAGGCGGTGTACAAGATCCAGATCAGCGGCGCGATCCCGACGAAGAGGATCGAGGTGGCGTTCACGCCGCCGACGGCGCAGACCACGATGGCGAAGCCCGCGGCCCATCGCCACTGGCGGGTGCGCAGACTCAGGATGGTGAAGCCGAGCATCCACCCGAAGCCCGCCCAGGGGAGCAGCAGGGCGGTGGAGCGCGAGATGTAGTCGAGGATGAAGGGCGAGAGCATGTAGACCATCGCCCCGGCGAACCGACCCGCCGGAGAGAGTCGCAGCAGGCGGCCGACGAAGAGCACGCCACCACCCGCCGCGAGCAGCAGCAGACTCAACCAGAGGCGCTGGCCGACCCACATGGGGAGCCCCACCGCGTGGACGAGCCAGTAGAAGGGGCCCATCGGGAAGAGGTAGCCGATGTTCTGGTGCGTCACCCCACCCATGCCGACGTCGGGGTTCCACATCGACTGGGCCGAGGAGATCAGCTTGCCCGGATCGAGATAGAGGTACGCCTTGGTGTCGGCGGCCAGCCATCCGGTCTTGGTCAGGAAGACCCAGGGAACGACGGCCAGGACGAGGAGGGTCCACAACAACCCCTCTCGTTGCGGGGGAGAGGGGGCGTGCTCGTCCTTGGGTGTGAGGGTCGAGTCGCTCATAGGCCGCGTAGGGCCGAGGCTACCAGCGCACTTCCAAGGGTTCCGGGGTGGTGGGGCTCAGCGGGCCTTGTGGCCGCGCTCGAACCAGCCGAACCGGGTCTTGAGCCGAAGGACCGGCTTCTCGAGCAGGAAGTACGACAAGGTCGCGGCTGCGATGGCGGAGCCGAGGACCAGGGAGAAGAACAGCACGTCGTTGATGTCGAAGAGCCGGAAGTTGCCCCACTTGAGCCACTGGTAGATGAAGGTCTCGTGCCAGAGGTAGATGCCGTAGGAGATGACCCCGAGCGCGGCCATCGGCCAGATCTGGAGGAACCGGCGGATGATCCCTTGATGCTGGGGCCCAAAGACGGCGGGCAGCAGGAGGAACAGCCCGAAGAGCCCATAGAGCGTCTGGCGGAGGATCTCGATGGTCGAGGGCGTGTACACGGGCAGCACCGGGAGCCCGAGGTTCGAGACCGCCACGAAGCATCCGATGGCCAGCGCCCAGCTGACCCAGGGGAAAGCGCGATGGGAGAACATCTTGGGCTCGGCGTCGCGGTGGTGCCACCAGGCCGACAGCACTGCGAGGGCCATGCCGAGGCCGAAGAGGTCCAGGTTGCCCGGGAGCCAGGTGCGCGCGGCACGGATGACGGAGTTGCCCTCGCCCAAGAACTGCAGGATCGTCAAGCGCCACGCGTAGGAGATCGCAATGAGCACGAGGATGGACCACAGCTCGATCCGCAACATCGAGAGTGCGTCGCGATGCTTGCGCAGTCGGTGCATGGCCAGTCCGTAGAGCGGGATGAAGAGATAGAAGGACATCTCGATGCACAGGGTCCACGCCGCGGGGATCCCGTGGGTGAACTGAACGGGGAAGTAGATCTGCAGGAGCAGGTAGTGACAGACGTACGCCCACCACCCGCCGGGCCCCATGCCGTCTCCTGCCTGGAACACCGTGGTGAGGAAGAACAGGGCCAGCCAGTAGGCCGGGATGATGCGCAGGAGCCGGCGCACCCAGAAGGTCCGGGGATTCGGAGCCGAAGTGCCGGCGAGGTTGGCCACCGTGAAGGGTCGGTAGAGCAGGAAGCCGGAGATCAAGAAGAACACCGCCACACCGATCTCGAGGCGAGAGGTGTACGCACCGATGGTGGAGCGATGCCGAGGCGTGACGCCTGAGACGAAGCTCGTGTGGACCATCACCACGGTGACCGCTGCGATGGCACGCAGGCCGTCGAAGGCGGGGAAGCGCGGCGGACGCTTGGGTGTGGGGTCCTCGGTCCCCGGGGTGATCTCAGGGCCGGCCTCTTCGTTGCCGGGATTCGGGTTGAGAAGGTGGTGCTCGGTCGTCTCGTCTGGCATCGAACCCCCCCCCCTCCTTCCCGTCGATCGGGTCCCAAGTCTGGCACCGCACCCCAAGCGTCAACGGGATCGGGGTTGGGGCTCGCGCAGGGCGCGGTGCTAGACACTTCGAGAGGCGAAGGAAGGGACTCGATGACTGGGAAGGTGCGCCCCGCAGTGGTGCTGTGGGTGACCTCGATCGCCATGGTGGCGATCACGGTCAACATGACCTTCGTCTCCATCGGCCTTCCGCAGATCGCCAAGGAGCTCCACTCCTCGAACACCGGGCTCGAGTGGATCATGGACGGCTACTCGCTGACCTTCGCGTGCCTCCTGCTCGTGGCCGGCTACCTCGGTGACCGCTTCGGTGCCCGAGAGGTCCTCCTCGTCGGGCTCATCGTGTTCTCCCTGGCCTCGCTGGCGGGGGCGCTCTCGACCAGCACCTCACAGCTGATCGCGGCACGTTGTCTCATGGGGGTGGGGGCGGCAGGGATCATGCCGATGACCCTCTCGATGATCAGCCACGTCTACACCGACGACGACAAGCTGCGCTCGGCCATCGGCGCGTGGGCGGGGATCGGTTCTGCGGCGGCCGTGGTCTCCCCGC
>CAWUMT010000164.1:0-3805 GCA_963923735.1 uncultured Acidimicrobiales bacterium | reverse complement strand
GACCTCGACGAAATCGCGCACCCGCCGCAGCAGGCGATTGGCGATCCGAGGTGTCCCTCGAGAGCGGCCCGCGATCTCCCGGGCACCCGCAGGCTCGATCGCCACGCCAAGCAGGGCGGCCGAGCGTTCGATGATCGCCGCGAGGTCCTCTGGCTCATAGAGCTCGACGCGGCCGACGAAGCCGAACCGGTCCCGGAGCGGAGCCGCCACCAGGCCGATCCTCGTGGTTGCTCCCACGAGCGTGAAGCGCGGCAGATCGAGGCGAAGGGCGCGCGCACCGGGGCCCTTGCCGACAACGAGGTCGAGCTTGGCGTCCTCCATGGCCGGGTAGAGCACCTCTTCGACGGTCCGAGGGAGCCGGTGGATCTCGTCGATGAACAGCACGTCGCCCTCGTTGAGGTCGGTGAGCAAGGCGGCCAGGTCACCCGGGCGCGCCAGGACCGGTCCTGAGGTCACGCGAAGTCCCACACCGAGCTCAGTGGCGACGATGCCCGCCAGGGAGGTCTTGCCCAGTCCCGGAGGCCCGGCAAAGAGGAGGTGATCGACGGCTTGGCGACGTGCTTGTGCAGCCTCCAGGACGATGCTCAGGTGTTCGACGAGGTCGCGTTGACCGACAAACTCCGACAGCGAACGGGGGCGCAGCGTGGCGTCGTCGCGCTCCTCACCCGGCGTCAGCACCGCCGAGACGAGCGCATCCTCACGGTTCGTGTCTCCTCGCACCACCTCTCTGCGACCGCTCATCGTGGTGACAACTCTCTCAAGGCACGACGGAGTGCGACCTCGACGGTCTCATCCCCCTCAAGTGCGCTCAATGCCCGTCGCACTTCCTCGACGGAATAGCCGAGTCCGGCGAGCACGGCGGAGAGCTCCGTCTGCATCTCGCTCGGCAGCGGCGCACTCACCGGCGCACCGCCCTCAAGTGCAAAGGCGTCGAATCGACCCTTGAGCTCGAGGAGCAGCCGGGCGGCAGTCTTCTTCCCCACCCCCGAGACCGACTCAAATGGAGCGGCATCCTCTGCGGTGACGGCGGCGGCCACTCCGCTGGCGCCAAGCGCCCCGAGAATCCCAAGGGCCAGTGACGGGCCCACCCCAGGGGTCGTCAGCAGGATCTCGAAGGCATCCCGGTCGCTCATGGTGGTGAAGCCGTAGAGCTGGAGCGCGTCGCTCCGCAGTTGGGTGTGAATCCAGATGGTCACGTCCGCCGACTCCGCAGAAAGCGCAAGCGCCGTCGAGGGTGTCACGCTGACGCGGTACCCGACGCCGTTGACGTCGATGAGTACCTCTTCGAGCCCGACGTGGACGAGGCGGCCGCGCAGCGAACCGATCATCGGACCTGCTCCAAGATCGCTCGCTTGAGGTTCGAGGTGCCGAGGTAGCACGCGGCCAAGGCCATGGCATCGGCAACATCCGCTGGAGAGGGAGCCTCGGCGAGCCCGCAGAGGCGGGCGACCATCTCTTGGACCTGGCGCTTGGTGGCCCCGCCGTGTCCGACGACCGAGAGCTTCACTTCGTTGGCCGTGAGATGGGCAACCTCGATCCCCCGGCGGTTGGCGGCGGCGATCACGATCCCCGAAGCCTGGGCGACCGGGATCGCCGTGCGGACGTTGGTTTGGAAGAAGATCCGTTCGACCACGACCACGTCGGGGCGCACCTCATCGAGGAGCGAGTCGATCTCGACCGAGATCATTCCGAGTCGATCCTCCAGGGCGTCCTCAGGGGGCGTCTCGATCACCCCCGCAGTGGCGACCTCGAAGATCGGGGATCCCGAGGGGTGCCGGCGCAGCAGGCCGAAGCCCATGCGGGTCAGTCCCGGATCGATTCCCAATACGAACATGCGTTCGATGCTATCGGGCCAAGATGCCTGAGGGAAGGATCTCACTCCCCTCGACTCACTCGCTGGCAATTCAGCGCCTCAGCCCTCGAAGGCCTCCAGGATGGCGTCGGGGATGTCGCAGTTGGCGTTCACGCTCTGGGCATCGTCGAGGTCGTCGATGGCCTCGAGCAGACGCAGGACCTTCTTGGCCTCGGATTCATCGGTCACCGGCACCAGTTGGGTCGGCTCGAGAGCCGGCTCTGCGGTGGTCGCCTCAAACCCGGCGGCCTCAAGCGCCTCTTTGACCTCGTTGAGCTCAGAGGGGCCACAGGTCACCTTCCAGGCGTCACCATGATCTGAGAGGTCGTCTGCTCCCGCTTCGAGGGCGGCTTCCAAGAGGGCGTCCTCCTCGAAGGACTTGGGGAACAGCATCACGCCACGTCGCTCGAACTGCCAGGAGACCGCTCCGGGCTCGGCCATCGACCCGCCGTTCTTCGAGAAGGCGTTGCGCATGTCGGCACCGGTCCGGTTGCGGTTGTCGGTGAGGGCCTCGACCATGACGGCCACTCCGCCGGGTGCGTAGCCCTCATAGGTGACGGCCTCGTAGCGCACGCCGTCGAGCTCGCCGGTGCCGCGCTTGATGGCCTTCTCGATCGTGTCCATGGGGACCGAGGCCGAGCGCGCCTTCTGGAAGGCGGTCCGCAGCGAGGCATTGGCGTTCACGTCGCCGCCGCCCTCGCGGGCGGCCACCTCGACCTGACGGATGAGCTTGGCGAAGACCTTGGCCCGTGCCTTGTCCTGTGCACCCTTGCGGTGCTTGGTCGTCGCCCACTTGGAGTGACCCGACATCGATTGCTCCCTCCTCGCCGAAGCGACCCTTGCGGCCGCCGGCTCTGGTGGAGACGATGCTAGCCAACGGCTCTGGCCGGCTCCTTCGAGCGCTAGGTCAGTTGCAGCAGCCGATGATGCAGCCGGTCGTCTTCGGCGAGCTCAGGATGGAAGGCGCACGCCATGAGCGCGCCCGAGGCCACGGCGACGGGCTCCCCCTCGAGCGTGGCGAGGACCTCGACGCCCTCATCGACCGCCTCGATGCGCGGGGCACGGATGAAGACCCCGACCAAGGGCTCCTCACCGGCAATCTCGACAGGGGCCTCGAAACTGAAGCGCTGACGGCCGTACCCGTTGCGCCGCACCGCAACGCCAAGGCCACCGAGGCCCACCTGGTCGGCCCGGCCGTCGATGACCCGCTCGGCGAGCAGCACGAGGCCGGCACAGGTTCCGAAGGTGGGCCGGCCTTGGGCCACCCATTCGCTCAAGGGATCCCGGAGGCCCGAGGAGTCGAGCAGCATCGACATGGTGGTCGACTCTCCACCGGGGAGCACGAGTGCGTTCAGACCCTCGAGATCAACCGGACGGCGAACCATCCGCGTCGCGGCACCCAATCGGTCCAGGGCAGCCGCGTGTTCGGCGACATTTCCCTGCAGGGCGAGGATGCCGACGGCCACCTACCAGCCGCGCTCGGCGAGACGAGTCTCGAGCTTGTCGATCTCCTTGCCCTCCATGGCCGAGCCGAGTCCACGCGAGACCTTGGCCACCAGGGCGGGGTCCTCGAAGTGCGTGGTGGCCTCGACGATGGCCCGGGCCCGGCGTGCGGGGTCCTCGGACTTGAAGATGCCCGAGCCGACGAAGACGGCCTCGGCACCGAGCTGCATGACGAGCGAGGCGTCCGCAGGCGTGGCAATGCCGCCCGCGCAGAACAGCGGGACAGGAAGCTTGCCGGTGGCGGCCACCTCGGCGACGAGCTCGTAGGGCGCACGGTGCTCCTTGGCCGCGGCGAAGATCTCTGCCTCGTCGCACACGGTCAGACGACGGACCTCGCCCAGGATGGAGCGGAGGTGACGGACGGCCTCGACGATGTTGCCGGTACCCGCCTCGCCCTTGGAGCGGATCATGCAGGCGCCCTGTCTCTTATACACATCTCCGAGCCCACGA
>CAWUMT010000163.1:0-3827 GCA_963923735.1 uncultured Acidimicrobiales bacterium | reverse complement strand
GCGATGGCGTCACGGACGTCAGTGAATGCGAACTCGTCTCCAACCAGGCGACCAGGCTCGAAAGGTCCCGACGGTAGGAGTCGAGGGTCCTCGGGGAGCGACCCTTCTCCACCCCGAGGAAGATCAGGTAGGCCTCGACCTCTGGGGATCGATGGAGGTCAGCCACCGAGCTCAGCCGCAGCGAGCCCGAGACCAAGGGCAGTGATCGCGCAGCGGATCTCGCCAGAGCGAACCATCCACCGTGCCACCTCGAGCTCGAGCGCGACGACCTCCATGTCGAGTTCTTCTATACCTGCCGGCGCAGCACCCACCTCAACCAGCTCGGTGGCCAAGAAGATCTCGGTGCGCTGTGCGCAGTATCCCGGGGAGTTGAAGAACCAACCAAGCGACACCAGCTGGGAGGCATCGAAGCCCGTCTCCTCTCGGAGTTCTCTGTGGGCAGCCTCATGAGCGCCCTCCCCATCGAGATCCATCGTCCCAGCGGGGATCTCGAGGATCCGTCCCCCCGTAGGCGCCCGGAACTGGCGAAGCAGCATCACTCGACCCTGCGCATCGACTGCCACGACGGCCACCGCTCCGGGGTGGGTGACGACCTCTCGAGAGAATGACTCGTCATCAGCCTGGAGGTGGTGGCGTTCGACGCCGAAGACGTGTCCTTGGAAGATCGGCTCGATCGTGTCGAGCGCGAACCTCGTCATCGCCTCAACTGACCTGCTCGGCGTCGCGCACCACGATGGCGCTCTCGCCGCGTCGCTCCAAGGCAGCCTCGATGAGGCCCTGGAACAGCGGGTGGGGGCGATCGGGCCGGGACTTGAACTCAGGATGCGCCTGGGTCCCGACGAAGTAGGGGTGATCAGGACGCTCCACGAATTCGACCAGCCGTCCGTCGGGCGAGGTTCCTGAGGCAACCAGACCCGTCTCCTCGAGCTTCGCCTTGAAGCGGGAGTTGAACTCGTAACGGTGTCGGTGACGCTCAGAGACCACCTCTGCGCCGTAGAGGCGTGCGACGAGGCTGTTCGGACTCAACATGGCGGGATACGCACCGAGTCGCATCGTGCCGCCGAGGTCGGCAACGTCGGCCTGCTCTGCCATCAGATCGATCACCGGGTACGGCGTGAGGCGATCGAACTCCGTGGAGTTGGCCCCCTCCATCTCGGCGCAGGATCGTGCCGATTCCACCACCATCACCTGCATGCCGAGGCAGATGCCGAGCAGGGGGATCTTGCGCTCCCGCGCGATCCGTGCGGCGGCGATCATCCCCTCGATGCCTCGCTCCCCGAAGCCTCCGGGGATGATCATGCCGTCGAGGCGCTCAAGTTCATCGGGCCCGACCTCTCCGGGCACCCGCTCTGCGTCGATCCAGACGAGCTCCACTGCGGAGTGGTGGTCGAATCCCGCGTGGCGCAGTGCCTCGACGATCGAGAGATAGGCATCGGGCATGTTGACGTACTTGCCGACGATTCCGATCCTCACCGTCTTGGTGAGCGTTTCGACGTGTTCGACGAGGTCCTCCCAGACCTTCAGGTCGATGGGGTGGTCGGCTGCTTCAATACGGAGCTGTTCGAGCACGATCACGTCGAGGCCCTCGTCATGCATGGCGAGTGGGATCTCATAGATGCTCGGCGCGTCGACGGCGGAGATGACGGCATTGGCGGGCACGTCACAGAGCAGGGAGATCTTGCGCTTGAGGCTGTCGGAGATGGGCTGGTCCGAGCGGCAGACGATCACGTCCGGCTGGATACCCCGGCTGCGCAGCTCAGTGACCGAGTGCTGCGTGGGCTTGGTCTTCTGCTCGCCCGAGGGAGCAAGGTACGGCACCAAGGTCAGGTGCACGTAACAGACGTTGTCGCGTCCCACGTCAGAGCGGAACTGGCGGATCGCCTCAACGAAGGGGACGATCTCGATGTCGCCGACGGTGCCGCCGATCTCGACGATGACGATGTCGAGATCCTCGGAGTCAAGGCGCCGGATTCGCTCTTTGATCTCGTCGGTGACATGAGGGATCACCTGGACGGTCTTGCCGAGATAGTCCCCACGTCGCTCCTTGGCGATCACCGAGGAGTAGATCGATCCCGTCGTGGTGTTGGAGTTGCGGTTGAGGGACTCGTCAATGAACCGCTCGTAGTGCCCGAGGTCGAGGTCGGTCTCTCCCCCGTCGTCGGTCACGAACACCTCGCCGTGCTCTCCGGGATTCATCGTCCCGGGGTCGACGTTGATGTAGGGGTCGAGCTTGCACATCGTGATGCGAAAGCCCCGCTGCTTCAGGAGCCGGCCCAGCGAAGAAGCGGTCAGTCCCTTTCCGAGGGAGGAGCTAACGCCTCCGGTCACGAAGACGTACTTGCTCATCGGCGACTCATCCCTCGGGCTCCTCTCGTCCCTCAGATCCTAGGCGAGACCCGATGGCTCTGCGCGGAGGTCAGGCGGTGCGAAGTGACCCGATCAGTTCCGCTGCGTGGGTGCGAGCCGAGGAGGAGTCGGGGTGCCCTGAGAGCATCCGAGCGATCTCTGCGATCCGCTCCTCGTCCTCCACGGCATCGGCCCGAGCCGACGTCGCCTCGCCCTCGGTGACCTTGGTCACCACCACCTGGACGTCCGCAGCCGCAGCCACCTGGGCGAGATGCGTTACGACCACCACTTGGCGGTCTCGTGCGAGGTCCTTGAGCGCCTTGGCGAGCGTCACGGCCGTCGCTCCCCCGACCCCGGCGTCGACCTCGTCGAAGACCATCGTGGGCGGGCCCTCGGGCATCGTGAGGTGCAATGCCAGCATCAGGCGAGCCAGTTCCCCGCCCGAGGCGACCTTGGCCACCGGCTGCGCCGCCAGGCCGGGATTGGCACTGAAGAGGAGTTCGACCTCCTCTCCCGCAGGACCACTGCAGGAGAGCGTCACCACCGCACGCTCGAGGGCGAGGGAGCCGAGCCGAGACTCGATCTCATTAGCCATCTTGGGCGCAGCCGTGGAGCGCTGCTCGAGGAGGACCGCTTCGAGCCGTTGGACCTCGTCCCTGGCAGCGCCCAGGAGTTCGTCGATTTCCCCGCGGCGCCCCTCCGCCTGCTCGAGGTCGCCGAGGCGCTCGGCCAGCGCGGATCCCTTGTCCATCACTTCAGTCAGTGACGGGCCGTAGCGCCGACAGAGGTCATTGAGCAGGCTGAGGCGCTCGTTGAGCTCGCTGAGCCGGCCAGGATCCTCCTCGACCCGCTCGAGCGCTCGATGGAGTGCGGACTCAGCCTCGTCGAGGTGCACGAGCGCTGATTCGACGGCGCTGCGAGTGTCCGCCAGGGCGGAGACGTCCTCGAGTCCGTTGAGGATCGACCCCAGAGCAGGCCGGGGGCCGACCTCGGAGCTGTCGAGCGCGTCAATCCCGCTCGCAAGGAGTACTCGGAGGTGGCGTGCCGACTCGAGGAAGCTGACCTCACTGAGCAGGGTGTCGAGTTCCTCGGGGTCACTGAGCTGCGCCCCCTCGATCTCTGCGACCTCATGGCGAAGCAGGCTGAGCTCGCGTGCCACCTCGGTCGGATCGCCCCCGAGGCGTCGCTGCTCCTCAGCAAGCTGTGACGCCGACCTGCGAGCCTCGGAGAGCTCATGATCGTCGAGGCCAGCCCATCGGTCCAGCGCAGTGCGCACCGCTCCAGTGGAGAGGAGGCTCTGGTGTTCGTGCTGGCCGAGGATGGTGCACAAACCCCGAGCTCGCTCCTCGAGCGCGCTGACGGTGGCGGCTCGTCCGTCGATCCACGCCCGGGCCCTTCCGTCGGCCGGCAGCTCACGAGCCAGGATGACCTCTTCCCCGTCCTCCAAGAAGATGGCCTCAACCAGGGCCGTGCCGCCGGAG
>CAWUMT010000162.1:0-3828 GCA_963923735.1 uncultured Acidimicrobiales bacterium | reverse complement strand
ACAAGGAGTATCGTCGGCAGCGTCAGATGTGTATAAGAGACAGGACTGATGGTGGCTGGCTGATCTCAGGGACCAAGACCTGGTGCACCTTCGGTGCGCGGGCCAACGTCTTGATGCTGTTGGCCCGCACGGATCCTGATCGCACCAAGGGCCACCGCGGCCTCTCGCTCTTCGTCGTCGACAAGCCCGTCGGCGAGGGCACAGGCTTCGCCTTCACCCAGGAGCGTGGTGGGAAGATGGAGGGACGACCCATCGACACGCTGGGCTACCGAGGCATGCACTCCTACGAGATCGCCTTCGACGCCTGGTTCGTCCCCGAGGAGAACCTCGTCGGTGGCCCCGAGGGGGAAGGTCGGGGCTTCTACCTCCAGATGGCCGGGTTCGAAAACGGGCGCATCCAGACCGCGGCTCGGGCCATCGGACTCATGCAGGCGGCCTACGAGGCGGCCTACGCCTATGCCGAGAACCGCGTCGTCTTCGGTTCGGCCATCCTCGACTACCAGCTCACCAGGGCAAAGCTCACCCGCATGGCGGCGATCATCCAGGCTGCCCGCCAGTACTCGCTTCATGTGGCCCATCTGATGGCTCGGGGCGAGGGATCACTCGAGGCCTCCATGGCCAAGGCCTACGTATGCCGGACCGCCGAGTGGGTCACCCGAGAGGCCATGCAGATTCACGGCGGCATGGGCTACGCCGAGGAGTACCCAGTCAGTCGCTACTTCGTCGATGCCCGAGTCCTCTCGATCTTCGAGGGTGCGGACGAGACCTTGTGCCTCAAGGTCATCGCCCGACGCCTCCTCGAGAGTTAGGGCGCCACTCCAGCGAGTTTGACGGCCCTCGGCTCGTCGGAGCCCACCCACCTAAGGTGGCCCGCTGGACGAACTGGAGATCGGAGGTCCCATGGCACTCAAGATTGACGTCACCCTGCTCGGCAGCGACATCCTCGAGGTGCGCGAGCGTGCCCAGCGCGCGGAGGAACAGGGCTACGACGGTGTCTGGATCGGCGAGACAGCCCACGACCCGTTCCTCATGTCGCTGATGGCTGCGGAGTCCACGTCGCGCGTGTCGGTCGGCACCGAAGTGGCCATCGCCTTTGCCCGCACCCCGATGACCCTCGCCTACACGGGCCATGACCTCGCCAAGTACTCCCAGGGCCGTTTCATCATGGGACTCGGCAGCCAGATCAAGGCGCACGTGGTGCGTCGCTTCGGGATGCCGTGGTCCGAACCCGCCAAGCGCATGCGTGAGTTCATCCTGGCCACACGTGCGATCTGGCGGGCGTGGGACGAGGACGAGCCGCTCAACTTCCGTGGTGACTTCTACCAGCACACCTTGATGGTCCCCTTCTTCTCCCCGGCTCGCCACGAGTGGGGGACGCCGCCGATCCACGCCGGTGGCGTCGGCGCGGTGATGACCGAGGCCGTCGGAGAGGTGGCGGACGGCTACTTCTTCCACCCCTTCACCACTCAGGCGTACTTCACCGAAGTGACCCTGCCGGCATTGACCAAGGGGCGGGCCAAGGCGGACAAGCCCCTTGAGGGCCTCGTGATCTCCGGTCCGGCCTTCGTCACTGCGGGGCGCACCGAGGAGGAGCTCGCTCGGGCCATCGCAGGAACGAAGAAGCAGATCGCCTTCTACGCCTCGACGCCTGCCTACAAGAAGGTCCTCGAGCTCGCCGGCCAACAGGGGCTCAGCGACGAGCTGAACAAGCTCACCAAGGCCGGTCGATGGGATGCCATGGGAGATGCCATCGACGACGAGCTGCTAAACGCCGTCTCAGTCGTGGGCACTCCCGCTGAATGCGGTGCACAACTGCGGGATCGTTGGGGAGCAGTCGCCGAGCGGATCTCGCTCTACTTCAACTACGAGGTTGACGAGACGTTGGGCCTCGAGGTGGCGGACGCCGCTCGGGGCTAGGAGGCCGAGCGGACCAGGCCTGCTCGGGTGCCCCGAGCCACGAACTTGATGGCCATCTTGCGTGAGGCCTCGTCGATCATCTCGTCGCCGAACATCACCGCGCCCTTGAGCTCACCTTCGGTGGCCTGCTGGTAGGCATCCAAGATTGCCCACGCTCGGTCGAACTGCTCTTGAGTGGGCGAGTAGACCTCGTTGAGCACGGCGGCCTGATCGGGGGTCAACGCCCACTTGCCGTCGTAGCCGAGGACTCGGGTGCGCTGGGCGAACTCCCGCAGCGCGTCTTGATCACGGACCTTCAAGAACGGACCGTCGATGACCTGGAGGCCGTTGGCCCGACCTGCCATCAAGATCTTGGAGAACACGTAGTTGAAGTGGTCCCCGGGGTACTCATCGATGGCCACCCCACCCGTGAGCACGGGCATCTCCATCGAGGCGGCGAAGTCAGCCGGCCCGAAGATGATGGTCTCGAGCCGAGGCGAGGCGGCGCAGATCTCCTCGACGTTGATGAGGCCCGTCGTCGTCTCGATCTGGGCCTCGATCCCGACGTGCCCCACGGGCAGGCCGACGTTCTTCTCGATCTGGGTGAGCAGCAGGTCGAGGGCGACGACCTGCGCCGCGTTCTGCACCTTGGGCAGCATGATCTCATCGAGACGCGTGCCTGCATTCGAGACCACCTCGATCACGTCGCCGTAGGTCCACTCGGTGTCCCAGGCGTTGACTCGCACGCAGAGCACCCGGTCACCCCAGTCGAGTGTCCGGATGGCCTCGGCAACCTTGGCTCGTGCGGCCACCTTCTCCAAGGGAGCCACCGAGTCCTCGAGGTCGAGGAAGGTCATGTCGGCTTCGACAGTCGGGGCCTTGGCTAAGAACTTGTCGGACGAACCCGGTGTGGAAAGGCAGGACCGACGGGGAAGGTTTCGGGAGCGCTCGGACATGGACCAGAGGTTACCAGTGAGTATCCCGGCCCTCCCCGTAGCGGAGTGCTCAGACCAGGTGTCGATGGAGGAACGTCACGGCACGATCAAACAGCTGTGCCGCGGCCTCTGCGTCATAGACCTCGGGACGATCCTCATTGAAGAAGGCGTGATGGCACTCGGGATAGAGGTGCAGTTCCACGGACTTGTCCTGTGCCCCGAGGGCTCCGGCGAGCGCTTCGGCGTCGGCCGGCGTGAAGTAGTCGTCCTTGCCCGCACAGTGAATCTGCACGGCCGCCTCGATGCGGGAGGGGTCTGCCTGCCCCTCGTTCCAGACATGGACGCCGTAGCAGGGAACCACCGCACCGATCCGGTCCGGAAGCACCGTCGCCAGCATCAGGGCCAGCCCGCCGCCCATGCAGAAGCCGAGGACGCCGACCCGCTCTGAGGAACTCCGCTCGGCCAGGACGTCGACGGCACCCTCCAAGTCGGCGGCGGCACGGGGGATCTCGAGCTCCATCATCGCCTTGGCGGCCTCATCGGGCTCGCTGAGGGGCACCTCAAGTCCGCCGTAGAGGTCGGGGGCCAAGGCGACAAACCCAGCGGCGGCCAGTCGATCAGCGGTGCGCTCGATCTGGGGGATCAGACCCCACCACTCCTGGATGACCAGGACGCCAGGTCCGCTTCCCGACGGCGGTGTGGCCAGATAGCCAAAGGCCCGCTGTCCTTGTGCGTTCTCGAACTCGATGCGCTCGGCCATGGGGTGAGGCTACCGGGGGAACGAATTTCCGACCATTTCTTACGGAATTCTCACACTCCGCCCTGAACAGGGGTTTCAGAGGCCAAACTGCCATTTTTCGGCCGAATTCGCCTCTCGTTACCTTGAGATGGCCCGATGAGTATGCGAGGCTTGTCTTCCATGAACGACGCCCAAGGTGCCTCGCACCCCAAGACCTGTCTCTTATACACATCTCCGAGCCCACGAGACCAGAGAGGA
>CAWUMT010000161.1:0-3841 GCA_963923735.1 uncultured Acidimicrobiales bacterium | reverse complement strand
GGTCTCGTGGGCTCGGAGATGTGTATAAGAGACAGCTGATGTTCGGAGAGGCCTCCCTCGCCGGTGTTCTGCCAGCATCCCGCCAGGCGCGCGCCGCCGTTGAGCGAGGCGACCGCGGCCCCCGAGAGCGAGCCGAAGCTCATGGCGGAGATGTTGACGATCGATGCTGGTCGGAAGGACTTGGCACGCCCTCGGGCGCCCCCGAGCACCTTGCCGCAGGGCATGATCGAGGGGAGTGCGTGCTGCTCGAGCGGGAAGGCCACCGGCCTGATCAGGACGTGTCCACGCGAGGTCTCGAAGTTGAGGTCCGTTCCAAATCCGAAATAGGTGTCCCCCCGCTTGGAGCTTGTGTAGACCCACCGACGTTCGTTGCGATTGAACGGGCGCTCGTCCTCGTTCGACGTGACGATGTACTGACGGAGTTCTGGTCCGAACGCTTCGAGGACAAATCGCAGGTGGCCGATGACCGGAAAGTTGCGGAGCACCGCATGCTGTCTCTGGGTCAAGTCATAGATGGCGACACCGACCAGAAAGATCACCAAGGCGATCGCGGCAATCAGGACGATCCACAGCACGATCACTGGCGCACTCCGATCTGCGATACGACTTGCCTCACCGGATGCATTGTCCCACGCAACGAATCATTGGATTCGGTCAGCCTGCGGCACTTGGCCGCTGGAAACGAAAGAATGCCTCGCCGTAGCGAGGCATTCCTCAGAGCACTCCCAAGGGGATTTGAACCCCTGCTACCAGGATGAGAACCTGGCGTCCTAGGCCGCTAGACGATGGGAGCCTGTCATTACACGGAACTCCGAGGAGCTCCGAAGCTGGCAGGGAAGGACTCGAACCCTCAATGATTGGACCAGAACCAACTGTGTTGCCGATTACACCACCTGCCAAAGTGGACTCTTCATCCTAGCCGAGGCTTTGGCCCAAACAGCAAGCCCGCCTCAGTGCGATAACTTCGACAGATTTCCGTAGCCGAAGATCCGTCCCAGGCCTACTGCCACGGTCTCCCGGAGGTAATAGGTGAACGCTCGGCCGCCGGTCAGCGGGGAGTTCGAGGCAGGTGCGGGCAGCGGGGTGAATCCGAAGGTCGAGGTGATGGCCATGGCCCGGTCCTCGTGGAACGGATCGGTCACCACCAGAACAGTGGAAACTCCACGCGCCTTGAGCGGTGGCGCCACCGACTGCATGTTCTGGTAGCTGTCGTCTCCCCCGCCTTCGATGATGTCCTCTCGCGGAACGCCATGGGCAGCGAGGTAGTTCCCTGAGACCTGCGCCTCGGTGAAGCGGTCACCCTTCTGCTTGCCCCCGGTCACAGCGATCAAAGGCGCACGCTTCGCCTCGAAAAGCGCCAGTGCATCATCGAGCCGAGCCTTGAGGTCCGGAGACGGCGTCCCGTCGTACTGCGCCGAGCCGTAGACCACCATGGCGTCGGCGTTCGAAGAGGAGTGCTGGGTCCCTGCATGCCAGACCTGAACTGCGGTGACGACGAAGTAGAGGACGACCACCGCGACGAGGGCCGAGGCGATCTTGAGCAGGATCTTGAAGGGGAAGAGCATCAGCTCCGTGCGAGTTCGAGGCCGAGGTGGAGCCGCCGCACCACTTCGTCTCGGC
Organism: uncultured Acidimicrobiales bacterium; assembly: GCA_963923735.1. Classification (GTDB taxonomy): domain Bacteria; phylum Actinomycetota; class Acidimicrobiia; order Acidimicrobiales; family RAAP-2; genus CAIUMH01. The sequence continues at coordinate 2,221 of CAWUMT010000161.1, read as the reverse complement.
CGAGCAGCGCCATGGCCTCGAACAGCGGTGGGCCCACTTGACGGCCCGTTACGCTCACGCGCACCGGGGCCTGGGTGATGCGCAGTTTGAGGCCGAGCTCCTCGGAGAATGCCAGCGTGGCCTCATGAAGCGCCGCCGCCTCGAAGGGGATCTCTCGATAGGCGGCCAGAGCCGCCTCGAGGATGCTGACTGCCTTCTCGGACTTGAGCACCTTGTCCACCGCCGTCTCCTCGAAGGGTGGATCAGGCAGGAACAAGAAGTCCACCATGGAGGGTGCCTCGGACATCACCGCGATGCGCTCTTGGACCAGCGGGGCCATCTCGGCGAAGCGACCTGCGTCGAAGTGCTGAAGATCCCACGGGGTGACGTAGCCCTCAGGGGACCAGTCTGCCTTGTCGGGCTCAATCCATGGCAGGACCGCTGCGAGAAAGTCCTCGAGGGAGAGTGCGCGGATGTACTCACCGTTGAAGTGCGTGAGCTTTGCCACGTCAAAGAAAGCGGGCGAGGACTGGACGTCAGCGAGCCGGAACTGCTCGACGAGCTCAGCGCGACTCAGCATCTCCTGGTCGCCCTTGGGAGCCCATCCGAGTAGGGCCAGGTAGTTCACGAAGGCATCAGGGAGGAAGCCCTGGTCTCGATAGGACTCCACCGCGACCGGATCCTTGCGCTTTGAGAGCTTCTTGCGCTGTTCGTTGACCAGCATCGGCAGGTGGGCAAATCGAGGAAGCGGCACGACGACGTCCACCGTGTCGAGTGCCTCCCACAAGAGCAGCTGCTTGGGCGTGGTCGGAAGGAGATCCTCGCCCCGGATGATGTCGGTGATGGCCATGTCACGGTCATCGATGGCGTTGGCCAATGCGAACAGTGGCGCCCCGCTCGACTTCACGGCCACGAAGTCCTCCATCGCAGCGTGCGGGAAGGCCACCTGGCCTCGGACCTGATCGTCCACGATGGTGGTGCCGCCATCGTGGGGAACCTTGAATCGCAGTGCGGTCGACTCGGTGCGGGCCACGCCTCGCTCCCGACAGTGCCCGTCGTAGCCCGGGGTGGCATTGCCCTTGGTGCGTGCGTCAATGTCGTCTCTCGAGCAATCGCACGCGTAGAGGAAGCCTGCGGCGTAGAGCTTCTCGGCCAGGTCGCGATGGCGTCCCTCGGCTTCGGACTGCCGATAAGGGCCCTCATCGGCAGTGAGGCCCAGCCAGGCCATCGCCGAGATGATGCTGTCCAGCCACTCCTGGCGTCCTCGCTCGGCGTCAGTGTCCTCGATGCGCAGGACGAAGGTGCCTCCCGTCTGACGCGCATAGAGCCAGTTGAACAGGCTCGTGCGCGCCGAGCCGACGTGGAAGTAACCGGTTGGAGAGGGTGCGAATCGAACCCGGACGGCGTCGCTCACGATGGGACTCAGTCCTCAACCAGGGAGATGGCCTGGTTGGGGCAGACGCTGACCGCAGAACGCGCTTTCTCGGTCAACGCGCCCTCAGGGTGCTCGTTGAGCACATAGAGGAAGCCGTCCTCTCGGACCTCGAAGAGCTCAGGAGCGACGCCCATGCACATGGCGTTCGAGGAGCATGCATCGAAATCGACAACGATTCTCATTCCTCAGATGCTACCGGCGCTCCGACGGAAGCTCGGGTCGTGGCACCTCTCCCGCCTCGTCCAGCAGTGAGGCGATGAAGTCCCGATCAGAGAGGATGGGCTTGTCGGCCAGGAAGAGCTTGCCGTAGCGCTCGAAGTACATGAGCTGCTTGCCCAAGAGGAAGTAGCCCCGATCGAAGTCGCTCATGAGCCCACCGGTCTCGGTGGCCATCTTGTGGATCTTTCGCTGGAGTCGTAGTCGCCGGACCAGGCCGCGCAGCGAGCGGTTCTGGAACTCCACCCCATGGGCCTCGGCCACCTGGGCCTGGGTGGCACCCATGATCTCAGCGATGGAGACCTCGCCGAAGGGCTTGAGCAGCATCGGCTCGACCATCCCGCGAATGAAGAGCTTGAGCTGGGCCTCGTCCATGCCCGTGGCCTCGCCGATGGCCGGCCCGTAGGTGGTGAGCAGATGGGAGGTCACGTCCTCCCAGGCCGCCTCATCGCCGAGGACCGCGGCGAGCATCCGGACCAAGAACCAATGGGTCTCATCATCGAGGCGCCCGACGATCCCCCAGTCGAGGACCCCCACCCGGCCGTCAGTGAGCAACAGGAGGTTCCCGGCGTGGATGTCACCGTGGAACAT
>CAWUMT010000160.1:0-3865 GCA_963923735.1 uncultured Acidimicrobiales bacterium | reverse complement strand
TCCGAGAACCCTTCGATCACCCGCGACGTCTCGGGTGAAGGCGTCCAGCAGGCGCTCCTCAAGATCCTCGAGGGCACGACGGCCTCGGTGCCGCCCCAGGGCGGGCGCAAGCACCCGCACCAGGAGTTCATCACCATCGACACCACCAACGTGCTGTTCATCTGCGGTGGTGCCTTCGCCGGGCTCGACAACGTGATCTCCGAGCGCGTGGGTCGCAAGTCCATCGGCTTCCGCGCCGAGGTCGGCGCCACGGCCCGTGACGATGCCGAGATGTTCAAGCAGGTACTGCCCGAGGACCTCATCAAGTTCGGCCTGATCCCCGAGTTCATCGGTCGCCTTCCCGTGGTCTCCGCCGTCAGCCCGCTGACCCGCGAGATGCTCGTCGAGATCCTGATTGAGCCGAAGAACTCGCTGGTCAAGCAGTACCAGCGGACCTTCGCCCTCGATGGGGTCGAGCTCGAGCTCACCCAGGACGCCCTCGAGGCCGTGGCCGACCAGGCGCTGCTCCGGGGAACCGGTGCTCGCGGTCTTCGGGCCATCCTCGAAGAGGTCCTGCTCGACGTGATGTACGACCTTCCCTCGCGCGATGACGTGAGCCGCTGCGTGGTCGATGCGTCGGTGGTCCTCGATCGGGTATCGCCCACGCTGGTGCCGATCGAGAAGAAGAAGACCACCCGCACCCGCCGCGCCGCCTCCTAGGTGGCACTCGGGTTCGCCACGGTCGCCGAGGCGCTCGCGTGGCTCGACGATCACATCGACTATGAACGCGTGGCCCCCACGCGCCGCTCGCTCCCGTCGCTGGCCAACGTCGAGCACGCACTCGGACTTCTCGGTGATCCCCAGCGCAGCTATCCCGCCGTCCATCTGACGGGCACCAACGGCAAGGGCTCGACCACTGCGCTCACCTCGACGCTGCTCGTGGAGCAGGGGCTCAAGGTGGGGACCTTCACGAGCCCCAACCTGCATCTGGTCAACGAGCGCATCGCCGTGGACCTCGTCTCGATCAGCGACGAGGCACTGTGCGAGGTGTTGGGACGGCTCGCGACCATCGAGGAGCAGCTCGAAGAGCGCCTGACCCGCTTCGAGCTGCTCACGGTGGCCGCCCTCGAGCACTTTGCCGACGTCGCGGTGGACGTCGCCGTGATCGAAGTGGGATTGGGCGGGACGTGGGACTCCACCAACGTGCTCTCTGCCAAGGTCAGTGTGCTGACCAACGTCGGTCTCGACCACACCCAGGTGCTCGGCGAGACGGTCGAGGAGATCGCCACCGACAAAGCGGGGATCATCGCCCCGGGATCGATCTGCATCCTCGGTCCGGTGCCACTCAGCGTCGACGCCATCGTGACCGCCCGAGCCGATGAGGTGGCCGCGGCAGGGATCTGGCGCTTCGGCACCGAGTTCTCTGTCCGCCAGAACCGCCTGGCGATCGGTGGGCGACTCGTCGACCTCGAGGTCGGAGAGGTCAGCTACCACGAGATCCTGCTTCCGCTCCATGGTGCGCACCAGGCGGTCAACGCCGCCTGCGCGCTCGCGGCGGTGACGGCGTTCCTCGGGACCGCCCCGAGCTCTGAGGTGGTCGAGTCCGCCATGGCGCGCGTCCGGGTGCCGGGCCGGCTCGAAGTTCTCGGTCACCGTCCGCTCCGAGTGGTCGACGCCGCCCACAACGCGGCCGGCGCCGCGGTGCTCAGTGAAGCACTCATCGAGGCCTTCGACGTGGAGGGCACCAAGCTCTGCGTGCTCGGCATGCTCGAGGGGCGCGATCCAATCGCGCTGCTCACGCCTTTGGCCGCGGCGGGGATCGACATGGTGCTCTGCGTGGCACCCGAGAGCCCTCGGGCGATGCCTGCCTCGCAGATCGCACAGGCGGCCGAATCCATCGGCCTGCGCGCCGTGGTGGCCCCCGGCATCGACGAGGGGATCGACGTGGCTCTGCGCGCCGCGGGAGAGGACGGCCTCGTGCTGGCCACCGGTTCGCTCTACGTGGTCGGCCCGGCCCGTCAGCGCCTCTTGGAGCGAGGTCCCTCACTAGGGTTGTGAGCGATCACGAGGTGGCGACGTGAGTCACCTCGCCGAGCAGAGAGGCCAACTCGTGGAGCCAACGGTCGCATCAGGTCTGCGTCGAACCAACGTCATCGCGGGCATCCTCCATCTGGTTCAGGGGATCGTGATCCTGGCCATCTCGAACTCCTTCGCCCTGCCGGTGACCGCCTCGTACATGGCGGGTCCTCCGGGTTCGACCAAGCCTCGAGATGTGGTCCAGCTCTTCGAGCTCCGCACAGCGTGGCTGGTGGCGGCCTTCTTCTTCCTCTCGGCCTTCTTCCACCTGGTCATCGTCGGCCCGTGGTGGAAGGGCTATCTGGTGAACCTGGAGAAGGAGCGGAACCCCTATCGCTGGGTGGAGTACTCCCTGTCGGCCTCGTTGATGATCGTGCTCATCGCCCAGCTCACCGGCATCGAGGACGTCGCCGCACTGCTGGCCCTCTTCGGGGTGAACGCCTCGATGATCGCCTTCGGGTGGATCCAGGAGCGCTACGAGCGCCCCGGGGGCAACCTGATGCCGTTCTGGTTGGGGTGCGGCGCGGGCATCGTGCCGTGGGTGGCCATCGGCATCTACCTGCTCGGCCCCGGCGCCAATGCGCACCCGCCGGGGTTCGTCTACGGGATCTACGTCTCGCTGTTCATCTTCTTCAACATCTTCGCCGTGACCCAGTGGCTGCAGTACAAGCAGGTGGGCCGTTGGAACGACTACCTGGCGGGGGAGCGTACCTATCTCGTGCTCAGCCTCGTGGCCAAGTCGCTGCTCGCCTGGCAGGTCTTCGCCTCCACGCTGGCCCCCTCGAACTAAGAAGGGTTCCTTGACGACCGCGTGGGTCGGCTAGGTTCTCCGCTCGTGGACCGCACCTTCATCATCGTGAAGCCCGACGGCGTCGAGCGACGCCTCTCGGGTGAGATCATCGCCCGCTTCGAGCGCAAGGGACTCCGCCTCGTGGCGGCCGAGCTGCGCCAGATCGACGAGGCGACCGCCAAGACCCATTACGCAGAGCACGACGGCAAGCCCTTCTTCGGCGACCTCGTGGCCTTCATCACCCGCTCCCCGGCTCTGCTGGCGGTGCTCGAGGGTCCCTCGGACACCTTCAAGGTGGTGCGCACGATGATGGGAGCGACCAACCCTGCAGAGGCTGCTCCGGGCACCATCCGAGGGGACTACGGCCTCGAGATGACCGAGAACCTGATCCACGGCTCGGACTCTGCGGAGTCCGCCGCCCGGGAGATCGCCCTGTTCTTCCCGAATCTGGGCTGATCTATACCTTGTCTCGGGCCCCTGAGGGGCCTAGCCTTGTGGGAAACCCGCGCGTGTCAACGCTGATGGGCCAAGTTTTCTACGAGAGGATCGCTAGATGAGCGACAACGGCCTCTTCCTGCTGGGCAGGGACATGGCGGTCGACCTGGGTACGGCCAACACGCTGGTCTACGTCCGCGGCCGCGGGATCATCCTGAACGAGCCCTCGGTGGTGGCCGTCGACGTCAAGGACGGCCGGCCGCTCGCTGTCGGCGCCGAGGCCAAGCGGATGATCGGTCGTACCCCGTCGAACATCCAGGCCATCCGTCCGCTCAAGGACGGGGTCATCGCAGACTTCGAGATCTGCGAGAAGATGCTCCGCTACTTCATCCACCGCGTCCACCAGCGTCGCTTCGCCAAGCCGCGCATGATCATCTGCGTCCCCTCGGGCATCACCGGTGTCGAGCAGCGCGCCGTCATGGAGGCCGCCGAGTACGCAGGTGCACGCAAGGCGTTCATCATCGAAGAGCCGATGGCCGCGGACATCGGCTCTTCGATGATGAACGCCTTGCGTGCACCTGCGTA
>CAWUMT010000159.1:0-3878 GCA_963923735.1 uncultured Acidimicrobiales bacterium | reverse complement strand
GGAAGGGTCCATAGAGCCCTGAGGCGTACTTGGCTGAATAGGCAAGGATCCCGACGCTGGAGTGACCTGCCGTATCGAGAGCCTCTCGGATGGCAGCCACCTGTCCGTCCATCATCCCGCTCGGTGCCACGAGGTCCGCACCGGCCTCGGCCTGGGCCAGCGCGATCGCGCGATAGCGCTCAAGGGTGGAGTCGTTATCGACCTCACCGCGTGCGTCGAGCAGTCCGCAGTGGCCGTGGTCCGTGTACTCGTCGAGGCACAGGTCAGGGATCAGGACCACCGCGTCACCAAGCTCCGCGCGCAGGCGGCGCAGTGCGACCTGCATGATGCCCTCGGGGTCAGAGGCACCTGAGCCCTGGGCGTCCTTGTGTGCTGGCAACCCGAAGAGCGTGACCGCACTGACGCCGGACTCGACGAGATGGGCCACCTCGGCGAGGAGCGAGTCGACCGTGTGCTGCACGTGGCCGGGGAGCGAATCGATGGGGCGGGGCGTGACAAGACCCTCGGCGACGAAGAGCGGTGCGATGAGATCCGCCGTGGACAGGCGCGTCTCAGCCACCAGACGGCGAAGGGCCGGGGTGCGCCGGAGGCGTCGTGGGCGATTGACGATGGGTTCCACGGGTTCCACAGCCTAGGCAGTGGCGGCCAGCACCTTGAAGGCGGCCACCACGCCGGCAGTTCCGGGGGACTCCGCCACGACGAGGCGGTCGAAGCCGAGCACCCGGGCGGCCTCTGCGGTGGTGGGCCCCAGCGCGACGACCCCCGGGCGTGCGGTTCCCAGCACCTCGGCCGCCAGCCGGACGCCCTTGGGGCTCGAGAGGACAAGCACCTCGCCAGCGCGCAGTGAGGCGACCTGGGTGTCCTCGAGCACAGCGGGCACCGTGGCGTACGCGGTGGCGAGCACCGGGGTGTAGCCCGCGGCGACGACTCCCTCGCCCAATGCCGCCATCGGCTCGGCCGCAAGCGCAAGGAGGATCGGGGCACCCTCGCGATCAGGAGGAGGCAGCTGTGCGGCGAGGGCACCGCCGCCCCGGCCGTCGCCCACCAGCGTCGGCTCGAGACCATGTGCACGCGCCGCGTCCGCGGTGGCCTCACCGACGGCTGCGAGACGGAACGAGGACAGCTCCCTGGGAGTCCGTGCGGAACACAGACCCTCGATGGCGGCTGCAGAGGTCAGCGCGATCCAGTCGCCGGCGTCAAGCTGCTCGAGTCCGGCGCGCAGTGACGCGCCTCCATCAGGTGCGACGACCACCTCGAGCAACGGCACCTCGGTGACCTCTGCACCAAGTGCACCGAGCGCCTCGGCCAATTCGACAGAGCGCCCCTCTGGTCGAGTGAGCACCACCTTGATCTCGTCGAATGCGGCACCCATGGCGCTCAGCCATCCACGAGGTGCGCGAGCGCCGCTGCGGCCTCTGCCCCCAGTGCGACCGGATCGGCGCCGGTGAACCTCACGCGTTCGGGTCGCCCGCCAGCCGGTGCCATCACCGCACGAAGCGTGAAGGCTCCGGCGTCCTCAGTGCACCAGGCCCCGGCGGGCACGGTGCAGCCGGCACCGATCCCCACCAGGAATGCCCGCTCCCCTTCGACGCAGCGCCGGGATCGGACGTCATCGATCGCCGCAAGGCGCTCGAGTGTTGCCGTGTCATCGATCCGGGCCTCGAGCCCGATGGCACCTTGGGCCACCTGAGGCGTGAAGATCTCCGGATCGAGCCGCTCAATCAGGACGTCGCTTCGGCCGAGTCGCTCGAGTGCCGCCACGGCGACAACCACCGCATCAACGCCGTCTCGACCCGCTTGGCTGATTCGCCGGTCCATGTTGCCGCGCAGTTCGACGAGGTTGAGATCGGGACGAAGGTCCTGGAGGAGCGCTCGGCGACGTGGCGAGCCAGTCGCCACGGTGGCACCCGGGCCCAGCCCAGCCAGAGAACGGCCGACCAGGCCATCAGCCGGATCGCGTCGCTCGGGCACGCAACACAGCGTGAGCCCTTCGGGTGACGTCGAGGGCAGGTCTTTGGCCGAGTGCACGGCAAGGTCCGCCTTGCCCTCGAGGACTGCAGTCTGAACTTCCTTGGCGAAGATGCCCTGACCCCCGAGCACGCTGAGTGGCTGAGACTGATCGCGGTCCCCGCCCGTCTCGACGATGACGAGCTCACAGCGCAGGCCTGCATGCGCGGCCGAAAGCTGTTCGGCAACCAAGGTGGCCTGAGCGAGGGCGAGCGGCGAGCCGCGAGTGGCCAGGCGCACGGGTTCCGTCCTAGAGCCCGAAGAGGTCACGGGCGGCTTCCATCAGCCGCTCCCCGCGCATCGTTCCTGCCGACTCCTTGAGGGCGACGGTGGGCTCATGGGCCACCTTGGCCATCAACGAACGCGTGAGTGCATCGAGCAGCTCGCGCTCAGCCTCGCTCAACCCCGCCAGCTCCGAGCTGCGACGCTCGAGCTCGGCCAGGCGCAGTGCCTCAAGACGATCCCTGAGTGCCACCACCATCGGGGCCGCACCACGGCCGCGCTGCTCATCGAGGTAGCGCTCGACCTCCTCGTTGACGACACTCTGGGCGGCGGTCATCTCGGCACGGCGCTCCTCGCGTGCTGCTTCGACCACCGTGCGCAGGTGGCCGATGTCGAGGACCTCGACACCGTCGAGGTCGCCAACCCCGTGCTCAACGTTGCGAGGCATTCCGAGATCAAGGAAGAGGCGGGGACCTTCAGACACCATCTCTGAGAGAACAAGCGGTTCCTCGGACTCCACTGCGCAGACGACCATACGGGCGCTGCCCACAACTTCGGCCAGCTCGTCGAGGCTTCCGGCGCGGATGGGGACCGCTCCTCCATGGCGTGCGGCGAGCTCCTCGGCTGCCGAGACCGTGCGATTGAGCACGATGACCTCGCCGCAGCGATAGGTCCGACGTTCGTCGACCAAGGAGGCGAGGATGCCCGAGCTGAGCTCCCCTGCGCCGAGCAGGAGCACCGTGGCGCCTTCGAGCTCAGCCCCAAGGTGTGCTTCGGCGAGCTCGATCGAGGCGTGACTGAACGAGGTGGTCCCTCGAGCGATGCCCGTCTCGGTGCGGACCTTGCGACCCGTCGAGATGCTGGAGCGGAACAGCGTGGTCAGCGTGGGCCCGATGGTCCCTTCATCCGAGGCGCGCTCCATGGCCCGGCGGACCTGCCCGAGCACCTCTGGCTCACCGGGCACGGCGGACTCGAGCCCGGAAGCCACTTTGAAGAGGTGCGAGGCCACACCACGGTCGAAGTAGACGCTCTGGTTCTCCTCAAGGACGGCCGCCTCGGCCCCCGATCGCTCCGACAGCAGCTCCATGACGTCATCGACGGCGTCGTGGAAGCGGTCGACGACGGCGTAGACCTCGGTGCGAAGACACGTCGAGACCAGGGCGACTTCGTGGAAGTTTTCGCGCGCCACGAGCTCAGTGAGGACCTTGCCCACCTCAGCCTCGGGCACCACGCAACGCTCGAGAAGATCGAAGGGGGCACGTGAGTGCTCGAGACCGATCACCACGATGGCCATGTTCAGGCCTCCTTCACGTCGGCCTCGAGCGCGTGCAGGGGCGACACTGTCGCCTCCTCCTCGCGCAAGGTGGCGTGATAGCTGAGGATCTGGAGCTCCATCGAGAGATCCACATAGCGCACGTGCACGCCGAAGGGAACCTCCAAGAACCGCGGTGCGAAGTTCAGGATCGAACGCACCCCCATGCGAACAAGTGCGTCTGCAGCATCCTGTGCTGCCTCGGCCGGTGTGGCGATGACACCGATGGCCGGGGTGTCGACGAGGCGCTCTTCGAGTTGTTCGAAAGTCTCGACGACGGCGTCACCGACGCTGGTGCCGACCAACGCCGGCTCGGAGTCGATGAGACCCACCAGGT
>CAWUMT010000158.1:0-3924 GCA_963923735.1 uncultured Acidimicrobiales bacterium | reverse complement strand
GGGTGCGCGAGGGAGCCGACGGCGACGACGAGCACCCTGGTGGCCCGCCACCAGCCTGCTCGGTGGTCGCCGTGGTCTCAGGCGACGGGGTGGGTCGGATCTTCCGTTCCCTCGGTGTCCACCATCTCGTCAAGGGGGGTCAGTCGATGAATCCCTCGACAGCCGAGCTGGTCGAAGCGGTGGTGGCCACGGGTTCGCCCGAGGTGGTGCTGCTGCCCAACAACAAGAACATCAAGCCGGTGGCCGAGCAGGTCGACTCGCTCTGTGACGTCTCGGTGCGCGTGGTCCCCACCGATTCGATCGTGGCCGGCTTCGCTGCGCTCCTCGATTACGACCCGGCCTCAACCGCCGAGGCGAATGCCGAGTCGATGTGGGAGTCCGCCCAGGCGGTCATCGCTGCGGAGATCACCCAGGCCGTGCGCGACACCGAGACCGACGCCGGTGCCGTCAAGGTGGGCGACTGGATCGGCTTGACCGAGACCGACGGGATCATCGCCATCGCGGACGAGCTTGTCATCGCCGCAGGCAGTCTGCTCGATCGGCTCGTCACCGAGGAGCACGAACTGGTCACTCTGATCGAGGGTGAGGGCGCCACGCCGGCGTTCACCCGGTGGATCACCCAGTGGCTGGCCGAGGAGCGCCCTGACGTGGCCGTCGAGGTGCACCACGGCGGCCAGCCCCTCTATCCGTACCTGTTCGGCATCGAGTGACCTCGACGCCCGAGCCTCCTGCCTCGGGCGTGGGTCGCACGCTGGCCCAGCTGGCCGAGATCGACATCGACCGGCTCACCAAGCCGTCGGACAAGAAGCGCGCGGCGATGCGCTCGATCGGAATCGACAACGTCCTCGACCTGCTCTGGACCTATCCGCGGCGCTACATCGACCGCACGCGCCAGGCAGATCTCGCTGACCTCGCCATCGGTGATGAGGCCGTGGTCCTCGGGGTGGTTGAGCGCGTGTCCTCGCGGCGCACCCGCCAAGGTCGGGCCATGGTCGAGCTCGAGGTGAGCGATGCCACCGGCTCGATGCACGTGGTCTTCTTCAACCAGGCCTGGCGGGCCAAGCAGCTTGCCGTGGGGACCGAAGCGCTGTTCTTCTCGAAGCTCGAGGACTATCGGGGCACCCGGCAGATGACGAACCCCATCGTCGACGTGCTCGTCGGCATGGAGGGAAGGATCCAGGGGACCCAGAAGACGGGCAAGATCATCTCGGTCTACCCCCAGAGCGCGCGTTCGGGACTGACGAGTTTCGAGATCGGCACCTATGTCGCCGAGGCGCTGCGACGTTCCGGCGAGCTGGCCGACCCGTTGGACGAGGCGACGCTCGATGAGCTCGACCTGGTGGACCGCACCATGGCGATGCGATCGATCCATGAGCCCGAGACGCTCGAGGAGGTCGACCCAGCGCGCCGCCGCCTGGCCTTCGATGAGCTGCTTCGTCTCCAACTCGCCGTCTCGGTCCGCAAGCGGGCCATGGCCGCCGATGCGGTGGGCATCGCCCATCAGGTCGAGCCGGGCGAGGCGCGCAGCGATCAGACGATGCTGCCGAGCCTGCTCTCTGGGTTCTTCGGCTCACTTCCCTATGCCCCGACCGACGCGCAGCGCCGCGTGTTGGGTGAGATCTTCGCCGACCTTGCTGCGCCTGCCCCCATGCACCGGCTCCTCCAGGGCGACGTGGGCTCGGGAAAGACGCTGGTGGCCTTGGCCACCATGCTCGCCGCCGTCCAAGGAGGACACCAGGCCGCGCTGATGGCGCCGACCGAGGTGCTCGCCGAGCAGCACCTCGCCTCGATGCGCGATCTGCTCGCCGGCGTGATCGTCCCCGACGAAGCGACGCTTGAAGGTGAGCGACCCCTCGAGGTGCGCCTGTTGACCTCCTCGGTACCGGCCAAGGAGCGCAGGGTGGTCCTTGAGGGCCTTCGCACGGGGGCGGTCGACCTCGTGGTGGGCACGCACGCGCTGCTCGGCGAGGAGGTGTCCTTCGCCTCGCTCGGGGTGGCGGTGGTCGACGAGCAGCACCGCTTTGGCGTCGAACAGCGCGCCCAGCTGCGGGCCAAGGGACGCGCCGGGAGTGCGGGAGCCGATCCGGACCTCCTCGTCATGACTGCCACGCCGATCCCTCGGACCGCGGCGATGGTCCTCTTCGGGGACCTTGAGGTCTCCGTGCTCGATGAGATGCCCGCAGGCCGTACGCCGATCGTGACCCGTTGGGCGCGCAGCGAGTTCGAGGCCTTGGAGGCCTTCGGCAAGGTGCGCGCCGAGGTGGCCGAAGGTCGTCAGGCGTACGTGGTCTGTCCGCTGATCGAAGGGTCGGCCAAGACCGTGGCGACCTCTGCAGTCGAGGAGGCCGAGCGTCTGGCGGCTGCCGAGCTCGAGGGGTTGCGGATCGGCCTGCTGCACGGCCAGATGAAGCCCGCCGAGAAGGACGAGGTCATGGAGCGCTTTCGTCGGCGAGAGCTCGACGTGCTCGTGGCCACCACCGTGATCGAGGTCGGCGTGGACGTGCCCAATGCCACGGTGATGGTCATCGAAGATGCCGATCGGTTCGGGATCGCCCAGCTCCACCAGCTGCGTGGCCGTGTCGGCCGAGGTGGGGCGCAGGGCTACTGCTATCTGCTCGGCGCTGGCGAGAGCGTCGAGGGCTCGGCGCGTCTGGAGGCACTTGAGGCGTCGACCGACGGGTTTCACCTGGCCGAGGTCGACCTGGATCTTCGTGGTGAGGGCACGATCCTCGGGAGCCGCCAGAAGGGCCGCAGCGACCTGCGCCTGGCGCGCCTCGCCAAGGACCGCGACCTGCTCGAGATGGCCCAGGAGGTGGCCGAGCGCATCGCCGAGGGGGACCCCACCCTCGAGGCGCACGCCGAGCTGCGAGCAGAACTCACGGCCACCTTGGACGAGGCCGAGGCGGAGTACCTCTTCAAGGGCTGAGCCCCTGAGGCACCTTGGCTAGGTTGGCGGAGGTGCGAGTGGTCAGCGGTCAGGCTCGAGGTCGGGCGCTCAGTGCGCCGTTGCCCGAGCACGTGCGGCCCACCACCGATCGGGTCAAGGAATCGATCTTCGACATGCTGGGCTCGCTCGGCGGCGTCGAGGACCTCGAGATCCTCGATCTGTTCTGCGGCTCGGGTGCGCTCGGGATCGAGGCGCTGAGCCGAGGCGCCGCCTCGGTCACCTTCGTGGATTCAGAGCGCCGTTGCCTCGATGCGGCGCAGGCCAACCTCGCCTGCGTCGGCCTCGCCGAGGCCCCGGCGCGCTTCGTGCGGGCCTCGTTGCCCGGCTGGTCGGCCCCGAGCGTGGATCTGGTGTTCGCCGATCCGCCGTACGCCATGGTGGACCTCGGAGACCTGCTCGAGACCCTCCAGGCGCAGATCGTGGTGCTCGAAACGGGGGAGGAGCCAGCGGTCCCCGAGCGCTGGGTGGTCCATCGACAGCGCCGCTACGGCACTACGCTCGTCACCGTGCTGATTGCCCCCAGTGACGTCGAGTCGGACTCGTGAGCATCGCGCTCATCCCGGGCTCCTTTGACCCCTTCCACAACGGCCATCTCGAGGTGGTCGAGCGCGCCGCGCGGCTCTTCGACGAGGTCGTCGTCGCCGCCCTTCGCAACCCCCAGAAGGCCAGCTCGCTGTTTGACCTCGAGGAGCGTCGTCAGCAGATCGCGGACTCGACCGCGCACCTCGACAACGTCCGCATCGTCTCGGTGGGCACGCTCCTCGTCGACGTGGCCGCCGAAGTCAACGCCTCGGCGATCGTCAAGGGGCTCCGTGCCGTCTCGGACTTCGAGATCGAGCTGCAGATGGCCCAGATGAACCGTTCGCTCTCGGGCGTCGAGACGCTGTTCATCCCCACGAGCTCGAAGTATTCCTTCATCGCCTCGAAGCTCATCCGCGAGGTGGCCCGCTACGGCGGCGACGTCTCTCCCTTCGTCC
>CAWUMT010000157.1:0-3962 GCA_963923735.1 uncultured Acidimicrobiales bacterium | reverse complement strand
CGAGGGGCTCGAACTGATCGCCACCCTTCCTGACCCCATCGGCGAGATCGTGGCCAAGGACGTGCGTCCCAACGGTCTTCGGGTCTCGCGCGTGCGTGCACCACTCGGCGTGGTGGGCGTGATCTACGAGAACCGACCCAATGTCACCTCGGACGTGGCCGGGCTCTGCATCCGTTCGGCCAACGCGGCCTACCTACGAGGTTCCGCCTCGGCCATTCGCTCTAACCTGGCCATCGTCGCCGCACTTCGTGACGGCCTGGCCGAGGCGGGATTGCCCGTCGACGCGGTGAGCCTGGTCGAGGATCCTCGCCACGAGGTGGCGATCGAGTTCATGAAGATGCGCGAGGTCCTCGACGTCCTCGTGCCCCGCGGCGGCCCGTCGCTCATCGCCAGCATGCTCGAGCACGCCACCGTGCCGATCATCCTGGACGGTGACGGCAACTGCCATCTCTATGTGGACCGCGCCGCAGACCTCGAGATGGCCACCAACATCATCGTGAACGCCAAGACCCAGCGACCCGGGGTGTGCAACGCCCTCGAATCGCTGGTTCTCCATCGCGAGGTGGCACCCGCCGTCCTCGAGCGCCTGGCGGAGGCGATGCCCGAGGTGGAGCTCCGGGGCGATGCCCGAGCGGTCGAGTACTCCTCGAGGGTGGTCCCCGCCACGGAGGAGGACTTCGCCACGGAGTTCTTAGGCCTGATCTGCTCGGTGGCGGTGGTCGAGGACCTCGAGGAGGCCCTCCGGCACATCGCCCGCTACGGCACCGGGCATTCCGAGGCGATCGTGACCGAGGATGCCGAGGTAGCCGGGCGGTTCTTGGCCGAAGTGGACGCAGCGGCCGTCCTCCACAATGCTTCGACACGGTTCGTAGATGGTTCCGAGCTCGGCCTGGGGGCGGAGGTCGGCATCTCGACCCAGAAGCTTCATGCCCGAGGACCCATGGGCCTCGAGGCACTCACATCAGTTCGTTGGGTAATCCAGGGAGAAGGGCAGACAAGAACATGACGACCGACGCCACCGCGTTGCGCTTCGATTCACCTGAGGCGGTCTCCACGCGCCTGAGGGAGGTCGACTACCTCAGCTCTGAGGAGATCGCCTCGACGGTGTTCCTCGCCGACCGGCTGCGCAAGCCGATCCTGGTTGAAGGACCCGCAGGAACGGGCAAGACCCAGCTGGCCAAGTCCATCGCCGAGATGACCGGCGCTCGTCTGATCCGCCTGCAGTGCTACGAGGGCCTCGATGAGTCCAAGACCCTGTACGAGTGGAATTACAAGAAGCAGCTCCTGCGCATCCAGGCCTCACGAGTGGCCGAGGACGGTGCGGGCGCGGACTGGAAGCAGCTCGAAGAGGACATCTTCGACGAGGACTTCCTCCTGACCCGCCCCTTGCTCGAGGCCATCCGGGCCGAGGACCCTGTGGTCCTCCTGATCGACGAGGTCGACCGGGTCGAGCTCGAGACCGAGGCCCTCATGCTTGAGATCCTCTCGGAGTACCAGGTGTCGATCCCTGAGCTCGGCACGGTGAAGGCCACTCAGATCCCGATGGTGTTCTTGACCTCGAACAACACCCGAGAGCTGTCCGAGGCCCTGAAGCGCCGCTGCCTGTTCCTCCACGTCGGCTACCCCGACGTCGAGCGCGAGCGGCTCATCGTCGAGACCCGGGTGCCGGGCATCTCCTCGGAGCTCGCCGAGCAGATCGCTCGGATCGTGCGCAACATCCGTGAGATGGACCTGAAGAAGGCGCCGAGCGTCTCCGAGACCATCGACTGGGCACGCACGCTCGTGATCCTGGGCAAGGACGCCATCGACGAACAAGACGCCATCGACACCCTGCACATCCTGCTCAAGTACCAGGCCGACATCGACAAGGCCACCGCAGAGCTCTCCGGCCAGCGTCGCTAGGTACCCCACGTGCTCGACATCCTCAATCGCTTCATCGTGGCCCTCCGGGCCTCGGGGCTCCCGGTCTCGATGACCGAGCACCTCGACGCGGCGGAGGCCATCGCGCACATCGACCTCGGGAATCGTGAGCACCTGCGCTCCGCCCTGCGGGCCACGCTGGTCAAGGACGAGTCCCACTTCGACGCCTTCGAGTTGGCCTTCGAGGTCTTCTTCGCCGTGCGCTCGGCCGAGCGGGCCCTCGAGGAGCTCGAAGGCCCCGGCGAAGGGGGAGCGGGGACCGAGGATGAGGGCCCCGAAGGAGCCATGGGCGCGAGCCAGAACGGCGAGGGCGAGGGAGGCGGCGGCGAGCCGCCGATGTCCGAAGAGGAGCTCAGCCACCTCGTCGACCAGGTCCTTCGCCAGGACGACAAGTCCCGCCAGAACATGGTCGCCCGTGAATCGGTGGATCGCTATTCGGGGATCGAGCCTGGCCGTCCGGTGGGCGGGACCTACTACCTGTTCAAGACCCTTCGGGCCTTGGAGCTCGAACAGCGCGGCGAGCGCCTCCTCGAGGAAGAACGCGAGCGGCGAGGGGGAGGCAAGTTCTCCAATCTCGAAGAGCGCCTGACCAAGGACGAGATCGGTGCGCGGATCGACGGGTTGAAGAAGGCCATCGAGGCCGAGATCCGGCGTCGTCTCGTCGAGGACCGGGGTTCTGAGGCCCTGGCCAAGTCCGTGCGCAAGCCCCTTCCCGAAGACGTGGACGTCATGCACGCCACACGCGATGAGCTCGTGGACCTCGAACACGCCCTTCGGCCGCTCTCGCGCAAGCTGGCCGTCCGTCTGGCCCGCAAGCGGCGCCACAAGCGCAAGGGCTCGCTCGACTTCCGCCAGACCGTTCGTCACTCGCTCTCGACCGGTGGGGTGCCCATCGAGCCGAAGTTCAAGAACCCCCGCCCGGCGAAGCCCGAGATCATGGTCATCGCCGACGTCTCAGGTTCGGTGGCCTCCTTCGCCCGCTTCACACTCCATCTCGTCTACGCCATCGCCGAGCAGTTCTCCAAGGTTCGGGCCTTCGTGTTCGTCGACGGCATCGATGAGGTCACGCACCTCTTCGACGCGGCCGACGACCCGATGGATGCCGTGGCCCGGATCAACTCTGAGGCCAACGTCGTCTACGTCGACGGGCACTCCGACTACGGCCACGCGCTCAAGTCCTTCCACGAGCAGTGGGCCAAGGACATCACCCCGAGAACCAGCGTGCTCATCCTCGGCGATGCGCGCAGCAACTACCACGCCTCGGAGTCCTGGGTGGTGGCCGACCTCCAGCACCGCGCTCGCCACGTCTACTGGCTCAACCCTGAGCCCTACAACTACTGGGGCTCAGGCGACTCGATCGTGCGCGAGTACGGCGAGTACTGCGACCGCGTCGTCGAGGTGCGCACGCTTCGTCAGCTCGAGCAGTTCGTGGGCGAACTGGCGTGACCTCTCGCTACGCCCCGCCTGAGGGCTTGCGCACCACTTCTGACCCCACTCCCGGCGCCACCCGGATCGTGCTCGTGCGCCATGGCCAAGGAGAGGTCAACGTCTCAGGCGTGATCGGTGGCACCAAAGGCTGCACCGGGCTCTCTGCGCTCGGTCGCACCCAGGTCGAGGCGATGGCGAAGCGCCTGAGCGCCTCAGGCGAGCTGGCGGACGCAGACGTCCTCTATGCCTCGGTGCTGCCGCGGGCCATCGAGACGGCGCAGATCCTCGCACCCGCCCTCGGGGTCGACCCCGCCGAGATCATCGAAGACTGCGGGTTGTGCGAACTGCACCCCGGGGAGGCGGACGGGATGGTCTGGGAGGACTTCGTCGCTGCCTTCGACGCCCCGGACTGGGACGTCGACGCCGGCGTGCCCTTGTCGCCCGGCGGCGAGTCGTGGATCGGCTTCGTCGACCGGGCCGGTGACGCGCTCGACGAGCTCGCCGCACGCCACACGGGCAAACTGATCGTGGTCGGCACCCATGCCGGGTTTATCGAGTCCACGCTGATCCGCCACCTGGTGGGTTCTCCCAAGGGCGCCCAGCACCCGCGGATG
>CAWUMT010000156.1:0-4028 GCA_963923735.1 uncultured Acidimicrobiales bacterium | reverse complement strand
CTGGGGTGAGCCCCGAAGTGGAGCAATGGCCTCAGGGTGGCGTTGCGCAAGGTCGGCTGCCGAGCGTCCGTACAAATGACGCTGGGCCAGCCATGCTCGCAGGCTCGGGCGCACCGGATGCTCCACCTCGACCTCGGGTTCGTACTGCACCGCCCAACCGGCCTCGGCGATCCTCCAGAGGGCATCGACGTCCTCGCCGACGAGAAGGGAGCCGTCGAAGAGCCCCACACAGAGCTCCTGGCGGAGGATGAGGCACGCCGTGGGGACGTAGGAGACGGTGGTGCCAGGACGGACTGTCGCCCGCCTCGTCCCCATGTCGAGCGGCGAGGCATCGTGCTCGAAACGCTCGAGGAGTCGCTCACCTCTGGGACCGCGCACTCGCGGCGCCACGCCGGCCACTTTGGGGTCCTCGAAGGCGGAGAGGAGATCGCCAAGGTCCTCCGCCGAGCAGGTCACGTCGGAGTCGATGAAGGCGATAAGCGGCGTGCTCACCTTGGAGGCGCCGAGGTTCCGAGCCGCCCCGGGCCCGAGGGGGGACGCGGATCGCACCACCGAGGCGCCGTGCGCTGCACAGATCTGCGCGAGGCGTTCAGGGAACGCACTGGCGTCATCGACGATCAGGCAGCGAGCAGGGGAAAGTCGCCAGAGCAGCTGGTCAACCTGCTCGGCACGGTCCCTGGTCGGGACCACCACCGTGAGGTCCTCGAGGCCGAAGGAGGTCTGCTGGAAGTCCGCCCGGGCCAGTCCGGCGTCGACCAGCTGACGGGCGAGGCGGGCTCGGGGGCCGACCGCAGGCTGGCCCGCCTCGAGTTCACGCAATGCGTCTCCTCCCGCTTGGCTGAGCCGAAGCACGCGTAGCGGGGTCCCGCCGAGGAGCACGCCGCCGGGGAGGTGGCGCACCGAAGGGTTGAGCGTGAGGCGGCAGGAGCCCAGTTCGGTGGGCTCGGGGGCGCTCAGAAGGGGCTCGGGCACCCTCCGATCCTGCCAAAGCCCCAAGGGGGGTGTCGCCCAGGCCTCAGAAGTTCGCCCGAGCACCCCAGATCGTGGCAGAGTCGTGGGACTGAAGTTCGACACCGTGAGGGGAGAAGCACATGGCTGAGGAGCGCATCAACGTCGAGGTTGTGGTCGAGGACGAGGCTGAGGCCGTCGTCACCCAGGACCTGCTCGTCGAGGAGGTCTCCATCGACGGCATGTGCGGGGTCTACTAGTCCCTTGCCACACACCGGAGGGGCATCGCCCCTCGAGTTCGACGCCCAGAGCCCATGGCGTCTCGACCCCAAGGTCGCGCTGCGTGACGAGGAGTTCGGCGCGCTGGCCTATCACTACGGGAACCGACGTCTCGTCTTCTTGAAGTCGCGCGATCTCGTTGAGATCGTGCGAAGCCTTGGAGACGCACCGAGCGCGCATGCGGCAATTACCGCAGTGGTCGATGCGCCCTCGGTTCCCACCTATGAGGCCGCACTGGCCCGCCTCGCCGGATCGGAGATTATTCGTGCCGCCTGAAGCATTCGCCCTCCGTGATCGGTTCAAGCTCGGCCTCGAGGCCCCGATCTGCCTGACGTGGGAGCTCACTTACGCCTGCAACCTCGCCTGCATCCACTGCCTGTCGAGTTCGGGTCGCCGGGACCCCCGGGAACTCTCGATTGCAGAGGCAATGGGCGTCATCGATGAGATGGCTGCGCTCAAGGTCTTCTACGTCAACATCGGCGGCGGCGAGCCGCTGATCCGTTCGGACTTCTTCGACATCGTCGACTACGCAGTCGACCAAGGAGTGGGGGTCAAGTTCTCCACCAACGGCACCCGCCTCGACAAGGGCCGTGCCGAGAAGCTGGCCGGGAGTGACTACGTCGACATCCAGATCTCCTTGGACGGTGCGGACGCCGCGACCAACGACGCCGTGCGCGGCGAGGGCTCCTACGCCACCGCACTGCGGGCCATGGACAACCTGGCCGAGGCGAACTTCGGCCCCTTCAAGATCTCCGTGGTGATGACGCGCCAGAACATCGCCCAGCTCGACGACTTCGAGGCCCTCGCCGCCCGCTACGGCGCACAGCTCCGCCTGACCCGGCTGCGCCCCTCGGGACGCGGTGCGGACACCTGGGACCAGTTGCACCCCACCACCGCCCAGCAGCGCGAGCTCTATCAGTGGCTGCTCGATCGTCCCGGGATCCTGACGGGTGACTCGTTCTTCCATCTCTCCGCACTCGGTGACCCCCTGGAGGGGCTGAACCTGTGCGGGGCCGGTCGCGTGGTTTGCCTGATCGACCCCATCGGTGACGTCTACGCATGCCCCTTCGTTATCCACGACGACTTCATGGCCGGCAACGTCCGCGACGAGGGCGGCTTCACCAAGGTCTGGCGGGAGTCCGAGCTCTTCTCCTCGCTGCGTGAGCCCTCCTCGGCCGGTGCGTGCGCCTCGTGCGGTTCCTATGACGCGTGCCAGGGAGGTTGCATGGCGGCCAAGTTCTTCACCGGCCTTCCACTCGACGGCCCTGACCCCGAGTGTGTCTTCGGACATGGAGAAGAGGCGCTCGAGGCAGTAGCAGTGGAGCTTCGGCCGGGCCCCTCTCAGGATCACTCGGTGCGCACACCTGTGCGCCTGGGTGCTCGTGACTGACCTCGGGCAGCTCACCTGGCCAGACCTTGATGGCGTCCGGCCACTGGTGGTCATTCCCGTGGGATCGACAGAGCAGCACGGCCCCCACCTCCCGTTGGTCACCGATACGGTGATCGCCACCGCGCTCGCGGCTCGTCTCGTCGCCGAGCTCGACGACGCCGTGCTCGGCCCCACGATTACCATCGGCGCCTCGGGAGAGCACCAGGGCTTCGCCGGTACCTTGTCGATCGGCACTGAGGCCCTCACCTCGGTGCTCGTCGAGACCGTGCGCTCCGCTCGTTCGTGGGCCCGCGGCGTGGTGTTCGTCAACGGCCACGGGGGGAACCTCGAGGCGCTTGAGGCGGCACGCCGAGTCTCGAGGGGGGAGGGGGACCGGGTTCTGGTGATCCCTTGTGCCTCGAGCGGTGCGGATCTCCATGCCGGACGGGCGGAGACTTCACTCCTTCTCTATCTTTCGCCCACTCTGGTGAGGGAGAATGAGGCCATGGCAGGGACATCAGGCACGATGGCGGAGTTGGAGACCGCCCTGCGCGCTGGCGGGGTGGCCTCAGTCAGTTCCACCGGTGTGCTCGGCGATCCCACTAGAGCGACCCGGGAGGAAGGCGAGGCCCGGATGACCGAGATGCTCGAACGTGCGCAGATGATGGTCGCCGAGGTGTTCGGCTGATGCGGCGCGTGGCGGTGGTCACCGGTGCGGCGCGAGGGATCGGTGCGGCGTGCGTGGATGCCCTGGTGGCCGACGGCCTCACCGTAATCGCTGTGGATCGTTGTCGCGACGAGCCGGGCTTGAGTTACACGCTCGGAACCAAGAGCGAGCTCGACGCAGTGGTGGGTCGCCACGGGGAACACGCGGTTGCCTTGGTGGGCGATGTTCGCTCGGACGCAGACATGGCCCTGGCCATGGACACGGCCCTTGACTCCTTCGGCCGTCTTGATGTGGTGGTCGCCGCGGCGGGCGTGGTGGCAGGCGGCGTGCCGGCGGACCTGCTCGAGGATGCCGACGCCAAGGCCGAGCTGATGATGGACGTGAACTACGGCGGGGTGCGTCGAGCGTTCCTGGCTGCGATTCCTGCGCTGCTCAGCACCGCGCAGGGCCAAGGTCGCCTCATCGCCATCTCCTCGACCGCCGGCCTCGAAGGACTCTGGGGGCTGGCTGACTACGCGGCATCGAAGCACGCGGTACTGGGCCTCGTGCGCTCACTTGGTCCAGAGCTCGGGCCGCGAGGCATCACCGTCAATGCGGTCTGCCCTGGGTCAACCGACACGGCAATCTTGAAGGCCTCAGCTGCGCTGTACGGCGTCACGCCCAGTGATCTCATCGAAGGTCAGCCTCTCGGACGCCTGTTGCGACCAGAGGAGCCGGCTGTCTCTTATACACATCTCCGAGCCCACGAGACCAGAGAGGATCTCG
>CAWUMT010000155.1:0-4039 GCA_963923735.1 uncultured Acidimicrobiales bacterium | reverse complement strand
TCTCGAAGTTGATCTTGAAGATCGCTCCGAGCTCCTCTGCAAGTGCGTCAGGCCAGCCCGCAGCCACCGAAGAGGCCTCGGCCGGGAAGTTGAGCGCTGCGGCAAGCCCCGGGTGCGCGATGGTCCATGCCACCTGCGCATCGACCCAGGCCATGAGGCGAGCGATCGGGTCGTCACCGGCGGCCTCAGAGGCCGTAGTGATCTCTGCCACGTACATCCGATAGCTCTCGACGATCGCCTCGGAGATCAGGCCGTCACGCCCACCGAAGTGGAAGTTGACGAGGGACTTCGAAAGGCCGAGCTCGGCGCAGATCTCATTGGGATGCACCGCGGCTGGGCCCACTTCATGGGCAAGTTCGATCGCTCGCTGGAGGATCGCATTTCTTCCATTGGCGTGCGGCACGGTCTTTTGACGTCGTCCAACTTCTTCGTGCGTTGCAATCACGCATCCATCTTAGGGATCCGTTCCGGGCATCAAACCTGAACCTCGGTCCATTTGCCGTGCCGTTGCCAACGATCACTTACACGCTCAACCTTGGGATCTTGACGGTCACGATATGACGTCGGCGACCTCAGGAGTCAAGTCGGCGGTGCAGCGAGGACATCCACTCATCGGCCTCAATCCGGGCATTCGTCACGGCTTCGCGCACCTGCTCGGCCTGCGGACGTGCCGAGGGATAGGAGCCAAGGAACTTGACGTCAGCCAAGTGTGCTTTCAGGTCGCGGAGGCAATCACTGACCACCTGGTCGGCGAGGTGACCTTCGAGGTCGATGATGAAGCAGTAGTCACCGAGTCCCCGCTTGGTGGGGCGGGACTGCAGGTTGGTCAGGTTGATGTCGCGAGCGGCAAACTGGCCCAGGATCGCATAGAGCGATCCCGGCCGGTCGGCATCTTGGAAGCAGACGATGCTCGTGTGGTCATGGCCGGTGGGCTCGGCGATCAAGGTGGCGGAGACCACAGCGAAACGAGTCTGGTTGTCCTCGTGGTCCTCGATGTCGTTGGCCAGGATTTCGAGGCCGTAGAGCTCGGCGCAGAGGCGATTGGCCACCACCGCCTGGAAGGACTCGCCGTTTTCGGCCAGCTGGCGCGCTGCCTCGGCGGTGGAGTTCGCCGCCACCGTGCGAGCGCCGGGGAGGTTCGCCGCCACCCAGCCACGCACCTGGGCGAGGGCGTGGGGGTAGGAGTGGATCTCGCTGATCTCTGCGAGGGTCGTGCCCTTGCGGACCATGAGGTGCAGATGGATGTCGAGGACGACTTCACGGGTGATGAAGAGGTCATGGTCGAAGACCAGGCCGTCGATGGTCGCCGGCACCGTGCCTTCGATGGCGTTCTCAAGGGGAACAAACCCAAGGTCAACCGAGCCCTCGGCCACTGCGGCGAGGACCTCGCCGATGGTGCCTTTCGGCTCAAGCATGAGCGCGGCAAGGTCAGGCTGAGTCAGCAAGGCCTCTTCTGCGAAGGTCCCCTGAGGACCCAGAAAGGCAATGCTCAGAGGTGTGCCGCCATCAGGTGCCATAGAACGGCAAGGATAGTGAGCAGATGGATGCCTCGGATGTGACTGACCTTCTGGCCGCAGTGGCCGACGGGCGCCTCGGTCCCGCCGAGGCTGCCCGCATGCTGCGAACTCTGCCCTACGCGGAGCTCGGCACCGCCCTGATCGACCACCACCGCTCCCTTCGGCAGGGCATCCCCGAAGCCGTCTACGCCCCAGGCAAGAGCGCCCGGGAGATCGCCGAGATCACCGCAGAACTCCTGTCCTCGGGGTCCGGACCGGTGATCGTCAGCCGCGCTGACGAGCTCCAGGAAGCCGCCGTGGCCGCCGCCTGCGAGATCGCCAACGTTGAGCTCGCCCCCTCCGGTCCTGCCGGCCAGCGGACCCTCGTGGCTCGGCCCGCCCCGAAGCGCGAGGCCGCGGTCCTCATCGTCACGGCCGGGACCGCCGACGGCCCGGTGGCCGAGGAGGCTGAAGCGGTCCTCCTCGCGCTCGGCTACGTCCCCGTCCTGCTGCGAGACCGAGGCGTGGCGGGTCTGCATCGACTCCTCGTGGACCTCGACGTGATCCTCGAAGCCGAGGCCACAATCGTGGTGGCCGGCATGGAAGGGGCGCTCGCCTCGGTCGTCGGGGGCCTCGCTCGAGGCCCGGTCATCGGGGTGCCCACCTCTGCGGGATACGGCACCTCGCTCGAAGGCGTCACCGCCCTGCTCTCGATGCTCTCCTCCTGCGCCGCGGGGGTGACGGTGGTCGGAATCGATAACGGCTTCGGTGCGGCGATGGCCGTCCATCGAGCCCTTGGAGGACTCGCATGAACCGTCAGGCCTTCTTCTCCTGTGCCGCAGGTGTGGCCGGCGACATGATGCTCGGTGCGCTCCTTGACGCCGGCGCACCCCTCGACGATGTTCGCCGCCAGCTCGGGTCGCTCGACATCGCTGGCCTCTCGCTCGACGCCGAGCGAGTGAGCCGTGGCGGGATTACGGCGACCAAGGCGCAGGTCCACGTCGAGGATGATGCGTCTTCTCGTCGCCATGCCGAGATCCGCCAGCTCATCATTGAGGCACCGCTGCCCCCGAGAGTCCGAGAGCGCAGCCTGCGCGCCTTTCATCTCCTTGCCGCTGCCGAAGCGCAGCTCCATGGCGTCTCGGTCGACGAGGTCCACTTCCACGAGGTCGGTGGCCACGATGCCATCGCCGACATCGTGGGGACGATGATCGGCCTCGAGCTGCTCGACATCGATCAGGCTTCGTGCTCTCCCATCGGTCTTGGCCTTGGCATCGTCCAGGGCTCTCACGGCGCGCTGAGCGCACCGGCACCGGCCACGATCGCGCTCCTCCGGGGTTTCGCCGTCGAGGGGCTCGACCTCCACGCCGAGACCGCCACGCCCACCGGGGCGGCCCTCCTCGCCAGCCTCTGCGAGGGAAGCGGCACGGTGCCGGCGTTCGTCATCGAGGCGCAAGGATTCGGTGCGGGAGGCCGGGACCCCGAGGGGATCGCCAACGTGGTCGGCGTGATGATCGGCGCACGCGACGAACCGCATGACGAGCAGGTTGCCCTGATCGAAGCCAACCTCGACGACGTGACCGGTGAGCAGCTCGGCTTGGCCATCAGCTCGCTCATGGCCGAGGGCGCACTCGACGCATGGGCCACCCCGGTGACCATGAAGAAGGGGCGGCCCGGCCACGTCCTCAGCGTGCTGTCCAAGCCCCACTCAGCACGTCGTCTGGCCGAGGCGGTCGCTCGGCACACCGGCTCGCTCGGGGTGCGCACCACCCTCGTGCCCCGCTTGGTCCAGGAGCGACGCACCGAGGTCGTCGAGGTGCTCGGACACCGCATCCGAGTCAAGGTCTCCGCGGTGGGCTCCAAGCCCGAGTTCGACGACGTGGTGGCCGTGGCCGAGGCCACTGGGCACTCTGTGGCCGAGGTCGACGCCCTCGTGCGCCGCTCCTTCGGCTGAGCTCAGGGAGCAGACGCCAGCGCCAAGCGGCCGGCAAGGAACCGCAGCGACAGCCCGAAGGCCTCGGGCCCGACCTCGGCGTGACGCCCCGGTGAGGCATGGAGTTGCTTGTCGGTGGCGCCCAGCAGATCGAAGAGTTCCCAGCACGACTCGCGACTGAAGAGCTCGTCATCGAGCTTCATCAGGAAGAACGTGGGAACCACGCAGGCCTTCGCCGCCTCCACCAGATCGTCGCGGGTCGGGCCCACGGCTCCGGCGAGTCCGAGCACGCAGGCGTCGATGCGTGGTTCTGCGGCCACGAGAGGGAGGCCTAACAGCGTGCCCATCGAGAGCCCCCAGTACCCGATGCCCAGGCCCCCATGGGCGGTCGCATCGGAGCCGAGCACCTCATCGAGGACGTGGCGCCAGTCGGCCACCATCTCAGCGGTCATCGAGTCATCCGTCGACCAGAGCGAGGAGAACTCGAGCAGCACGAGTGACGGATCTGCGTCGCGTCCCTCCCGGCGTCCACCGTGAACGGGACCGTCGATGGCCAGGCACGTGGCCTGCGCCTCACGGACCAAGTGGCGGGCCGTCTCTTATACACATC
>CAWUMT010000154.1:0-4044 GCA_963923735.1 uncultured Acidimicrobiales bacterium | reverse complement strand
CCGGGCACGCTCGGGCGAGCAGCGGGCTCGCAGCCGTGCCACACCGAGTTCCTCGATGAGGATCAAGAGCAGACCCGGCGCCCACAAGGGCGAGAGGCTCCAGGCGGCCTGCATCACCATGGGTTCGACGCCACCTCAGTGCGCGCTTCCGTAGGGAACCGCCACCTTGAGGATCTGCTCAGTGTCTTCAACGCCGAAGTGCACGGTTCCCCCGCCGCTCACCCACACCCGGAGAGGGCTCGCCGTCCCCCGAGGGACCAGAACGAACACCGACGAGTCTTGGGTCACGACCCGGCCCACTGCATGAAGGTCGAGGATCCGCGCGCTTGCCGCGCCCGTTCCCGGTGTCGGTCGCGTGGCCACGGAGTAGGCACCACCGCCCAAGTCGCTGTGCGCCGTCGAGACGAGCACCCCGCTTATGGGAGCCAGGGGTCCCTCATGGACCACCCGAGCTGCTTCCGAAGACGCGTCAATTTGCAGCATGCGAACCTGTGTGCCGACGCTCTCGAGCGCGTCGAAGCTCGCACCCGACCCCCCGTCGAGCCGCAGCACCTGGGCTACCCGAGTCGAACTCGAGGCCACCAACGTGAAACCCGTTCCCTCGCGCAACACGATGCCTGCGCTCCCTGCCTTCGAGCAGCGAAGTCCAAGGCCCAGCTGTCCCGTTCCCCCATAGGTGATCGCCGTGATGGCCGTCGGCGCGCACGACGCGGTGGAACCAACGAGGCTGCTGAGTGACGCGATCTGTCGGAACGGCCCGGCGATCGACGGCCCTTCCACCACCGCGCCTGACGCGGTGAGCAGGGCGACTTGTTTGGTCACCGGGTTCCACGCCACGCTGCTCGGTCCGCCGCCAAGCGCAGGGGCCATCTCGGCCGCTCCGAGCTCACGACCACTCACCTCCGACACCAGTGAGGAGCGTCGAAGCAGATCGAACTGGCGGATCGCTGCGATGCCCGAAGGGCCCGATACCACGATGCCTCCGTTGGTGGTGGTGCCGCTCGGCGTCGTCAGTTCGAAGGCCGAATGCCCCTCCGTGGAAGTGAACATCTCATAGAAGGTGTTGGCAGGATCGCCGAGGCGCCCGAGCGCGAGTGAGAGCACGGTCGTGCCATTGGACGAGGTCGCCGAAACGATCGGCGCGTCAAGCGGCGTCGCACTCGGCGATGAGGACCCGCACCCGGCCAGAACGCTCGCGCTGAGCAGGACGAGCCCTCCTGTGATGGCCCGGAGGTTCCGGGTCACGACAGTGCCTTGGCCTGACGCACGATGAGTGCGGTTCCCGATTCCCCGAGCGCGCTGGCGGTGCCCTCCCCGACCACAGCGTCCCAGGTGGAACGGACCGTTCCCTCTGAATCGATGGCGAAGAACGGTTCGGTGTGCATGATCATCGAACCGTTCGGGCCGACTTCTACCTGGACCCCCCACTGCTTCCACACCGCAGCCATCTGCGCGGGTGTTCCGGTGACGAAGTACCAGTTCGGCCAACCGCTGAGGCCTTCTTGATCATCGAAGACCCGAAGGGACGCGGGCGAGTTCACCTTCGCATTGGTGTTGACCGCCACGAAGATGACGCCAGAGTCGGAGCCAAGCTGCTCGGAGGCGGCCCGCATCTGCTGCGCCTCGATCGGGCATTCCGAGCTGCAGGTCGGATCCAAGAAGGTGAGGATCACCCGGTGCCCCTGGAAGGAGGACAGAACGAAGGGCTTGTCGTGCTGGTCGGTGAGGATGATCTCTGGGGCTTGGAGCTCCACCTTTGCCACCCCGGGTCCTGCCGCAGACGCCGCGTCGGCGGACGCTCCGGGGATGAAGTCGAGCAACAAGAGCGGCCCTGCCCCGAAGACCACGAGCACGATCGCCGCGGCGATCCCGAGTCGCCGTCCCGGCGACCCCGAGGCCAACGGCGGTGGTGATGCGGTCTCGGCTTCAGGGACAGCCGGCACGTCAGCCGCAACGTCGGAAGGGATCGACAGCAGGCCGAACCAGATCGCCAGAGGGAACAGCGCCGAGGGGAGCATCGAGTTCACGTCGGTGGCCAGTCCACCGAAGATCCCCAGGTCCTGGATCACCAGCCAGGTGACCACGCTGAGGATCAAGTACGCCCGTGCGGCCAGACCGATGCTTCGGGTGGACCCCCACATCAATCCGAGCGCACAGCCCGCAAGACCCACCACGGCGACCAGGTTGATCACCCAGGAGCTGCCGAGCGCGAACGAGGAGAGGTGCTGTTGAAGCGTCACCAAGGGGGCGGGCTGCTTCACCGACCCCATGGCCGCGGCCATCTCGGAGATGGCGCCGGGATGCGCAGGTGTCCCCCCGCCCCAGAAGCCGCGCCCCGGCCATGCTTGGAGGACGGCCAGCACCGCGAGGAGCACGCCGAAGCCCTGCGCCACGCGCCGCAACAGGCGCTCCCTTCCGAGGGACTGTTCGGGGAGTGCCAGAAGGATGCCAGCGGCCACATAGAAGGCCGCAGCCCCCGGCGCGCCGAAGAGCCAGGAGACGGACCCTGCGAACAGCCCACCCATGGCGTTGCCGATGACCCAGACTCCGAGCGCCCAGGCTGCCGACACGCCTCCGGCCAACCTCGAGGTCCGACCACGACGAGCACACAACAGCCAGATCCCGAGGCCCAGCTCGAGCCACACGACGCCAGAGGCGCCAACGATGGGGTGACGAAGCCACGCATCGGTGAACGGCGAGATGAGTGACTGCACCCAGCTGGGAGCGGCCTGAGCTGCGGGGCTCACGACGCCGATGGGAAGGCCGAGGGGCATGTCCGCCTGGAGCTGCAGCAGCCCGGCAAGCAGCCAGAGGATACCGAAGCCGACTCGGAGGATCTGGCGGGCCCGAGGCTCGGTGCTCTGCACCCGAGGCGCTTCGGTCGTCGTGCCCCGGCGTCGCCAGAGCACCACCAGGGAGATGACCCCAACGAGGAGGAGGATGGCGATCAGCTCGAAGAAGAGTGCCGAGTAGAACCGGTGGCTGACCGACGCCGAATGGATATCGAGGCTCGAGGCCCCCATTCCACTCATCGGGTCTCCCCCCGGATCGCGCGTCGCACCCGTGCCACCGTATCGGTCAGCGCAACCGGGCTGCGGGCGCCTCAGTCCTTGAGGGCCGCTGCAAGGATGCCGTTGACGAAGGACCCCGAGTCCTCGGTCGAGAAAGTCTTGGCCAGTTCGATCGCCTCGTCGAGGACCACGGCCTTGGGAGGTGCATTGGGGCCGAGGAGTTCACAGATCGCCAGCACCATCACCAGGCGATCGACCACACCCATCCGCTCGAGTGGCCAGTTGGTCGACGCAGCCTCGATCTGGCGCAGCGCCTCCTCGCGATTGGCGTCAACCAGATCGATCAGCTCGACACAGTAGGGATCAGGGGCGACCGCAAGTGCGGCGATCGCCGCTTTGGGATCCACATGCTTCATCTCAGCCTCATAGAGCAGGCCGAGGGCACGCTCTCTGGCCTCACGCGGGCCGACGGTGCTCACAAGTCGCTCAGACTCGGGTGATGTAGTCGCCCGAGCGAGTGTCGACCTTGATCACGTCGTCCACGTTCACGAACAAGGGCACCTGCACGACCACGCCGGTCTCCAGCGTGGCCGGCTTCTTCGCCCCTGATACGCGGTCTCCCTGCACGCCTGGCTCGGTCTCGGTGACCACGAGCTCCACCGATGCAGGAAGCTCCACCGAGATGATCTCGTCGAGGTAGGAGTGGAGGTTGGCCGTGTTGCCCGCCTTCAAGAACCCCACCGCATCCCCGAGGGCCACAGCGGGCACGTTGGTCTGCTCATAAGTCGTCTGGTCCATGAAGACGTAGTCGGTGCCGTCGAGGTAGAGGAACTGGGCATCGCGCTTGTCGATGATGGCCTGATCGAGCTTCTCATCCGCACGGAAGGTCTTCTCGACCACGGCGCCGGTGCGGGCGTTCTTGAGCTTCGTGCGAACGAACGCTCCGCCCTTGCCCGGCTTGACGTGCTGGAACTCCACGACGGAGAAGAGTCCGTCGGCGAGATTGAGCGACATGCCGTTCTTGAGATCGTTG
>CAWUMT010000153.1:0-4076 GCA_963923735.1 uncultured Acidimicrobiales bacterium | reverse complement strand
CTCCACCGTGGTCTTCGACCGCGGTGGAGATCCCGGCCGCCTTGGCCCGGGTGGCCAGCTCGTTGCCGACCTTGGTCGCGCCCTCGATGTTGGAGCCCGAACCACCGATGCCCTTCTCGACCGAGGACGCTGCGGCCAGGGTGCGGCCGGTGGTGTCGTCGATGATCTGGGCACTGATGTGCTTGTTGGTCCGAGAGACGGCCACGCGGGGACGCTCGGAGGTGCCGGTGAGGCTGAGACGGACCCGCTTGTGACGGCGGATGCGCAGCTCTCGGGTTGAACGCTTAGACATGGCTACTTGGCCGCCTTTCCGGCCTTGCGAACGACACGCTCGTCGACGTAGCGCACACCCTTGCCCTTGTAGGGCTCAGGCTTGCGGATCTTGCGGATGTTGGCGGCCACCTGACCGACCACTTCCTTGTCGTTGCCCTTGACGATGATCGTCGTGGGCTGGGGCACCTCGAAGGTCACACCGTCAGGTGCGTCGAAGTTCACCGGGTGGCTGAAGCCGAGGTTGAGCTCGATCGAGCTCGGGCCCTTGGCCTGGGCACGGTATCCGACGCCCACGATGGAAAGCTCCTTGGAGAAGCCCTCGGTGACCCCGGTGACCATGTTGGCCACGAGCGAACGGGTCAGGCCGTGCAAGGCACGGCTCTGACGCTCGTCGTTGGGGCGCTCGACCAGAAGGGTCTCCCCCTCCTGACGCACCGTGATGACGGAGGGAAGCGTCCGCTCAAGAGTCCCCTGGGGACCCTTGACCGAGATCTTCTCGCCCTGGATGTCCACCGTGACCGAGGAGGGCACGGCGATGGGAGAACGTCCGATGCGTGACATCAGGCAACCCTCCTTGTGCTCGTTGACTTACCAGACATGGCAGAGCACCTCCCCACCGAGGTGGCGCTTGCGGGCTTCACGGTCGGTCATCAGGCCGGCCGAGGTCGACAGCACGGCGACGCCGAAGCCGCCGAGGACGCGGTCGATGTTGTCCGCCTGGGCGTAGATGCGCAGGCCGGGCTTGGAGACGCGCTTGAGGCCCGAGATGGTGGCACGACGGTCACCGTCGTACTTGAGCGTGATCGTCAGGTTCGAGCCCGGGCGCCCCTCGGCGTCCTTGGTGTCGAAGCTGGCGATGTAGCCCTCCTTCTCGAGGATGCCCGCGAGGGCGGCCTTGAGCTTGGAGCCCGGCATGGTCACCGAGTCGTGCTGAGCCTTGTTGGCGTTGCGGATGCGGGTGAGCATGTCCGCGATCGGGTCGGTCATCGTCATCGCTCTACCTCCTCACCAGCTCGCCTTCGTCACACCGGGGATCTCGCCGGCGTGTGCCATCTGGCGCAGGCAGATTCGACAAAGGCCGAACTTGCGATAGACGGCCTTGGGACGGCCGCAGCGCTGGCAGCGGGTGTAGGCGCGCACCTTGAACTTCGGGGTGCGCTCCTGCTTGTTGATCAGTGCCTTCTTCGCCATGGTTAGCGGTTCTCCTTGAAGGGGAAGCCGAACGCCCGCAGGAATGCGCGACCCTCGTCATCGGTACGGGCGGTGGTCACGATGGTGATGTCCATCCCGCGGGGGCTGTCGATCTTGTCGTACTCGAGCTCAGGGAAGATGAGCTGCTCGGTCACGCCAAAGGTGTAGTTGCCGTTGCCGTCGAACGACTTCGAGGGCAGGCCCCGGAAGTCACGGATACGGGGGATGGCCAGCGAGATGAGCCGGTCCATGAACTCCCAGGCCCGGTCACCGCGCAGGGTCACCTTCGCACCGATGGGCTGACCCTCACGGAGCTTGAAGCCGGCGATCGACTTCTTGGCCCGGGTGACGGCCGGCTTCTGACCAGTGATGGCCTCGAGGTCACGCTGGGCACCCTCGAGCAGGGACTGCTGCTGGGTGGCCTTGCCGACGCCGCAGTTCACGACGATCTTGACGAGGCGCGGGACCTCCATGATGTTGCCCACACCGAGCTCATCCTTGAGCTGGGTGCGGAGCTCGGCGTTGTAGCGCTCCTTGAGACGGGGCATCGTCGTGGTGCTCACAGGTCACCTCCACACTTGCGGCAGACACGCGTCTTGGTGTCGCCCTCGATCTTCATCCCGGCTCGGGCCGGTGCGCTGCACTTCGAGCACCACAGCGAGACCGACGCCACGTTGAGCGGCATGGCCTTGTCGATGATGCCGGCCTGCATGGTGGCACCCTGCTGCTTGGTGTGTCGCTTGGCAATGTTGATGCCATCGAGCACGACCTTGTTCTCGGCGGGCAGGGCCCGGATCACCTCGCCGCGCTGGCCGGCCCACTTGCCGGTCCGCACGACCACCTGGTCACCCTTCTTGATCCGCATCACAGCACCTCCGGCGCAAGCGAAACGATTCGCATGAACTTCTTGTCACGCAGCTCACGACCCACGGGCCCGAAGATGCGGGTGCCGCGGGGCTGGAGCTGCTCGTTGATGAGAACTGCGGCGTTCTCGTCGAAACGGATGTAGGAGCCGTCGGGACGACGCTTCTCCTTCTTGGTCCGGACCACCACGCAGCGGACGACGTCGCCCTTCTTGACGGCGGCGCCGGGGATGGCGTCCTTGACGGTGGCGATGAACACGTCACCGATCGAGGCGTAGCGACGGCGGGAGCCGCCGAGCACGCGGATGCAGAGGACCTCTTTGGCGCCGCTGTTGTCAGCGACCCGGAGGCGCGATTCCTGCTGGATCATCGGGCACGCTCCAGGATCTCCACGAGACGCCAGCGCTTGAGCTTCGACAGGGGTCGGGTCTCAGTCACGCGGACACGGTCACCGACCTTGGCCTCGGACTTCTCGTCGTGGACGTAGAGCTTCTTCGTGCGCTGCACCGTCTTGCCGTAGCGGGGGTGCCGCACGCGCTCAACGATGGCGACCACGATCGTGGCTTCCATCTTGTCGGAGACCACGACGCCCTCACGCACCTTGCGCTGGGCCCGCTCCTGGGTCTCGGGGGTGTTGGCCGCAGTCATCGGGCCTCTCCTTCAGTTGCCGCCAGGGCCTCTGCCTCGGCGATCTCACGCTCACGCAGAACCGTCAGGATCCGCGCGATGTCCTTGCGCACCTGCCCCATGCGGGCGGTGTTGTCCAGCTGGCCGGTGGCGAGCTGGAAGCGGAGGTTGAACAGCTCGCGACGAGCCTCGGCGAGGCGGTCGACGAGCTCGTCCGTGCTCAGCTCGGTGAACTCAGCGATCTTCGTGCTCACAGTGACACCTCCGGGGCACCGTGCGTCCCGGGACGCACAACGAACTTGGCCTTCATGGGCAGCTTCTGGATGGCCCGCTCCATGGCGGCCCGTGCCAGCTCCTGATCCACACCGGCGAGCTCGAAGAGGATGCGACCGGGCTTGACCACGGCCACCCAGAACTCCGGGTTGCCCTTGCCCGAACCCATGCGGGTCTCTGCGGGCTTCTGAGTCACCGGCTTGTCCGGGAACACGCGGATCCAGACCTTTCCACCACGCTTGACGTGGCGGGTCATCGCAATACGAGCTGCCTCGATCTGACGAGCGGTCAGCCAGGCGGGCTCAAGGGCCTGGATGCCGAAGTCACCGAAGGTGACCTCGGTGCCGCCCTTGGCGTTGCCGCTCATACGGCCGCGCTGCTGCTTGCGGTGGCGAACCTTGCGGGGCATCAGCATGGTCAGTCGGACTCCTTCTTGAAGTGAGGAGCCTCGTGGTGCTCGTGCACCGCACGACGCTCCATCTCCTCCTCCGCCGAGAGGCGAGCCTCGAGCTCTGCGTCCTCGACGACGAGCTCGGTCACGACCTCTTCCTCGGCGACGACCTCAGGGGTCTCCTCACCGGGGACCGGCATGTCAGCCTTGCGGCGTCCACCACCGGCGGTCACCAGGCGCTTGGGGCCCGAGGGGGCTGCAGCGGCCGGTGCGGCCTGGCCCGAGGTCTCCCCCACGGCCATGGCGGCCTCGCGGGTGATCTTGTCCTCGACCGAGACCTTGTAGGGAAGGATGTCGCCCTTGTAGATCCACACCTTGACGCCGACGCGGCCGGTGGCCGTGCGGGCCTCGCGGAAGCCGTAGTCGATGTCGGCGCGCAGCGTGTGCTGTCTCTTATA
>CAWUMT010000152.1:0-4096 GCA_963923735.1 uncultured Acidimicrobiales bacterium | reverse complement strand
GGGTCTGGGGCGTCTGCATCTTCTGAAGACTACCTGCCAACCCGTGGAGGTTGGCGCAGCACCTCTACGATGGAGGGCGTAGCGGGTGTGGCGGAATCGGCAGACGCGCCGGGTTTAGGTCCCGGTCCCTTCGGGGGTGGAGGTTCAAGTCCTCTCGCCCGCACTGGCAAGGACGTGCGGAGAATTCGTTTCGAGGTGGCTTTGGAGCTTCAACGTCGGCTCCGAGGGGGTGCGTGATTCGATCTCGGTCGATTCGTCACCGACGGTGTGAGTGCCGAGGGTGGCGGCACTCGTGTCATGACATGCCGGTCACCTTGATCGCAACCGGACGTCGAACCATGACGTGGGGCGCCCGGTTCTTGATACCGCGCGCGTAGTACAGCCAGAGCGAGCCGGACGTTGCGTCATCGTGAGTGGCGTTGGTCGTGAGCAGCGTTGGGTAGTACACGAATGATTGGCCGTCGCTGAGGCCGGACGACACCATGGTCGCACTCAAGAGGAACAATTCCGGCGGCGTCCAATCGGTGCCATCGGACGAAGTTGATGTGACAAACCCCCTCGCGGAGACGGCGACGGCGAGCCACCGACCGAGTTGGGAGTTCCAACTGACGGATGGGAGGCCGACGAAAACGTGGCGTTCTGCAGGCTCAGGAACCTTCAGTACTGGACTTGCGACACCACCAAGCCCGGGTTCCGACCACCGACCATTGAAGTACTTCGACCAAGAGCCAGGAGCGAGTCCGCTGTCAACTCGAGCACGAGCGACGTAGACCTCATCTTGCGTGTTATTCAGCCATTGGTTGAACCATAAGTACACGTACCGCCCGTCGGCTGATCGCGCAGCGCTGAAGCTACCGGCGCCAGAGAAGTGCCTCACGCCACATGGCGCAGCCGGCTCGGGACTCGAGATCACAGGGCCAGCCCTGGACCACGTGGCCCCATCGTCCGTGGAGCGCGCCAGCGCAATTGAAACGTAGGCGTTCTCACCGCCACAGCGCTGATCCTCGGCATGGTAGAGCATGAGCAAGGCGCCGTCGGGTGCGTGAAACACAGCCCCCGAGCCCGCATAGTCACGATCGAATCCGTGCCCGCTTGCACCCAAAGAGGCGACGGCCCTCCCCGAGGAGTCACTGAAGCGGGGGGTGAGCGATCCGAGATCCGGCCCATCGAACTCGTAGGTTGAGCGGCCCGCCGCAAACCACGTGCGCACGCCATCGACCGAGTTGTCGAAGGCGATGTGGCCGTCGGGAAAGAAGGAAAGCCCGTACCCATCGAACGTCGTGACCGCTTCCTCTTTCCCTACGAATCCCAATGAGATGCCGTGGTCGTCATCGACGACAGTGATCGTGCCGGTTCCACGTTCGACCGTTGCCCCAACAACCTGGGTGAGCCTGACGACGAGAGTCTCATCAAGCTCGGCTCGAAGATCACCGAACACCGTCACGAGAGGAGCCATGCTCGTCGTTTTCGTCCTGCCCATGAGCCCCGTCACGGGAAAGGTGACGATGCCGTCGAATCCCTGCGCATCATTCGCCTGCGCAGACTGCAATGTGATTGCCACGCGCAACGTCACTGGTGATGATGACGGGCGCGAAAGCCAAATCGGCACCCGCGCAGAGCGAGCACCCTCGCTACCTTCGACAATTGTGATGTCACCCACGGAGACAGCCACGCCTCTCGCTTCTGAGTCATCATCGAGAATCGTCGCAGTTGCAGCAGTGCGACCCAAACGAAGGCCCGAAGCGCTCATCAGCACCACTCGAAACTGCTCATCGCCTTCAGCGGCCAAATCACCGATGACTGCGACGCTCACCGACTGAACCAGTGGGCCGATTGGCGAAAACGTGATCGTGTGAGGCTTCCCGCCACCGTCGTCAAAGTCCCCGGCGACGCCACCCTGTGCTGTCACCGGAACGAGTCGATACGCCACACTCACTTCAGTTTCCGGGTGAACTGAGATCGAAATCGGTAAGAAACCCCTGTGGAAGCCGACGTCGCCTTCAACTACCGAGACATCACCGATCGACACGACGGGCTCAGTGGTTGCACGACTCGCCTTCTGCACCAGCAGCAGGGGGGAGAGCACGACCAAGAGCACCACGCTGATCCGCACAACCGTGCTTCGCTTGGGCTGCGCGCTGCCTCGCACTCCATGACCGTAGCGCGCCGTCCAGGGAAGTTTCTGCTCACGTTTTCCCCGATGGTGCTGCGGTGATCAGTCGTCTGGATCCATCACACAGCAAGGATTCGCCGAAGCGAGCTCTGGCTTCGGATCCCAGGCGAACGAGAAGACCCGTAACCGATGACAACACTCAATTTCGAGTAGCCGTCCGTGGGGTCGCTGACACCACGTTCGCAGGAAGGCCGAGAGAGGACTCCTCGCATAGACTTAGGAGATGGAACTCACTCGTCCTCTCGTCGACCCTCCCGAGGGATCCGTCCCCCTAGACCTTGTCATTGAAGATCTGACCGTTGGTGATGGAGATGAAGCCACCGCTGGCCACAATGTCAGTGTTCACTACGTGGGGGTCGCCTGGTCGACCGGCGAGGAGTTCGACGCCTCTTGGAACCGGGGTGCACCGTTCGTCTTCGGCCTTGGGGCCGGACAGGTGATCTCCGGTTGGGATCAAGGAGTCCAGGGCATGAAGGTTGGGGGCCGTCGACGGCTCACCATCCCCTCGCACCTCGGCTACGGTGACCAGGGCGCAGGCGGCGTGATCAAGGGCGGCGAGACGTTGATCTTCGTCGTCGACCTCCTCGAGGTCCTCTGAGCTCTTGAAGGTTCTCGCCGCGCCGGACAAGATGCGCGGCACCCTGGGAGCGGCGGAGTTCGCCGAGGCCATCTCCGCTGCAGCGCGCGCCCGAGGGGCGACGTGCACCGTCCTGCCTTTGAGCGATGGCGGCGAGGGCTTTGCCTCGCTCTTCGGCGGGAGGCGAATCGACTGCACGGTCGAAGGCCCGCTCGGTCAGCCGACGGACGCCGGGTACTTCCTGCGCGACTCGACCGCGTTCATCGAGATGGCAGAAGCAGCAGGGCGTGCCCTGCTCCCCGACCCCGTCGGAGATGAACCGATCCGAGCCAGCACTCGGGGCGTGGGACAACTGATCTTGTCTGCTCGAGATCGTGGCGCCACCCGGATCATCGTGGGCTGCGGCGGATCCGCCACCACCGACGGCGGCGAGGGGTGCGTCGAAGTGGTCAAAGCCGGTGGCGGCCTCAGGAGCGTCGAGTTGGTGGGGGCCACGGATGTGACCACCAGATTCCTCGATGCCGCCCGCGTGTTCGGCCCTCAGAAGGGCGCCAGTGCCAGTCAGGTGGTCGAGCTCTCTGAACGCCTAGAGCGCCTCGCAGCGCGGTGGAAGGACTCTGAAGGAATCGATGTCACCTCGAGGGAGCGAACGGGCGCCGCCGGCGGATTCGGCGGAGGGCTCGTGGTTCTTGGCGCACATCTCACCGGAGGGTTCGACGTGGTAGCCGAGGAGCTCAACCTTCTTGAGGTCCTTCGCAGCGCAGACGTTGTCGTGACCGGAGAGGGACGCCTCGACGCCACCACGCTCGAGGGCAAGAGCGTGGCATCGCTCCTTCGCATTTCCCCCAACGGCACTCGAGTGCTCATCATTGCTGGGGCTGTCGATGGAGTCGCTGCACGTGATCTCGACCCAGAGGGCCGCCTGAGAATTGAGATCTGCGATCTCACCGAACGATTCGGCGAGGATGCGGCCACACGCCGCACAGGGGAACTCGTCACGACGGTCGTCCAAGACGCGATGGCAACCTAGGAGTCAGGCTCAGCTCCTCGTTGGCTGAGCAGGAGGGAGAGATCCTCGGACTTCGCCTGGCACAACGTGATCAGCTCGGAAAGACGAGAGTGTGCGTCGGAGATCTCCAATAGCCGCTGGGCGTCGAAGAGCCCAACCGGAGCTAAGGCACACACCATCCATTGGTCCTCCTCAAGATCCCCCGAGAGCTCGACTCCAATCGGGGGGCAGGGCCCATCGTCGAGTTCACAGATCAGACGACGAACCCGACGAACCTCGGTGGCGGCGGCGTGGACCAACTCCTCGGTCGGAACACCACTTGACGGCGCCTCGATGA
>CAWUMT010000151.1:0-4102 GCA_963923735.1 uncultured Acidimicrobiales bacterium | reverse complement strand
CCTCGTCCAAGAACCCCACGTCGCCGATGGTGAAGAACTTGCCGCGGTGCACCGACGCGGTGAGGTCGGGGTCGTTGCGGTACTCGAAGGCGGCCTGGGTCTGGATGAAGACGTTGCCGGTCTCGCCGACGCCGAGCTCGTTGCCCTCGTCGTCGAGGATCTTGATCTCGACCCCGCGCACGGCCCGCCCGACCGTGCCAGGGCGCTCGAGCCAGTACTTGGGCTTGGCGATGGCTGCCGCGCCCTCCATGCCGCCGTAGGTCTCCCAGATGACGGGGCCCCACCAGTCGAACATGGCCTTCTTGACCTCCATCGGGCAGGGTGCCGCGGAGTGTACGACGACCTCGAGGCTCGAGACGTCGTACGTCGCCTTGATCTCGTCGGAGAGACGCAGGAGCCGGACGAACTGGGTCGGGACCATATAGGCGGTGGTGACCTTGAACCGCTCGATCCGCTCGAGGGTCCCCTCGGGGTCGAACTTGCCCATGATCACGAGCGGCTGGCCCACGGTGAGGGCGCCGAGATAGAAGCCCTGGCAGCCTCCGTGGTGCATGCCGGCCGAGACGAGATGGACGCCCTCGAAGGGCTGGAACTGGAAGGCCTGGGCGAAGACCTTGGACTTATCCGCGATGACCGTCGGATCTCCCGGCGGGTTCGGACGTGCGATGGCCTTGGGTTGGCCCGTGGTGCCCGAGGAGTACGAGATCGGCGAGCCGAAGGAGCGATCCTCGGGCACAGTCAAGGGCTGCCCCTCGACGAAGGCCTCGTAGGACTCGAAGCCCTCTAAGTCCCCGCCCACGCTGATCTTGAGGCCGACGTTGGTCGTGCGGGCGAGCTCGGGGGCGTCGGCATAGTCGGCATGGAGCACCAGCGCCTTGGCCCCGGAGTGCTCGAGCACTGTGCGGATCTCGTGGACCGACAGTGCAGGGTTGAGCGCGATGGCGTGGATCCCTGACTCCTGCAGCGAGAGGATCCAATAGAGCATGTCGACGCCGTTGGGCAGTGCGTAGGCGACGATGTGATCCTTGCCAATGCCCCTCGAGCGAAGTGCGTGGACGATCTGGTGAGACCGACCGGCGAGTTCGCCGAAGGTTAGGGTCACCCCCGTGGGGGAGTCGATCACGGCAGGTAGTTCTGGGTGCCGCTCGGCCAGATTCCAGATGCCGAGTGGCTCCGCCCAGGGGTTCTCCGTCACGTCGATAGAGTATACCGAATAGCCAGTCGAAGACGACTGGGTCAGAGGAGGGGCACATGGAGCGAGAGACCATTCTGTTCGAGGTCGAGGACCACATCGCCACGATCACGTTGAACAAGGCTGAGTCCTACAACTCCTTCAACAACGCCATGGGCCGCGACATGCTCTGGGCCTGGGAGACCTGTCGAGAGGAGGAGGACATCCATGTGGTCGTCCTCCAGGCCAATGGAGAGAAGGCCTTCTGCACCGGGGCAGACACCAAGGCGAAGGAGAAGCTCTGGATCTATCACGACAGCGTGTGGAACGACACCGATCCCGGAGCGATGCTGTCGCCGAAATACGTCCAC
This sequence comes from uncultured Acidimicrobiales bacterium, assembly GCA_963923735.1. Classification (GTDB taxonomy): domain Bacteria; phylum Actinomycetota; class Acidimicrobiia; order Acidimicrobiales; family RAAP-2; genus CAIUMH01. Next base: position 2,560 of record CAWUMT010000151.1, on the reverse strand, counting down.
AAGTGCTGGAAGCCCGTGGTCACCGCCGTGCACGGGCTGTGCGCGGGCGGTGGCATGTACTTCGTCAACGAGGCCGACATCGTGATCTGCTCGGACGACGCCGTCTTCTTCGACCCCCACGCCAACGTCGGGATCGTCTCGGCCCTCGAAGCCATCGGGATGCTGCACCGAGGGGTGCCGCTCGGTGACGTGCTGCGCTGGGCCTTGATGGGCAACGAGGAGCGCATCGGGGCCGAGACCGCACTGCGCCTCGGCCTGGTGAGCGAGGTGACGACCCGTGACAACCTTCGCGCCCGGGCCCGTGCCATCGCCGAGACCATCGCGGCGCGGAACCCCAAGGCCATCCAAGGGACCATCCGGGCCATCTGGGAGTCGCTCGATCTCTCTCGAACCCCGGCGCTCAACCACGGGATGCACTACACGACCATTGGCAACGAGCCCCGAGTGGCCCTCGAGCCACTCAACATCCCTGTCAGATACCGCTAGGACGTCGCCCGGTACTGATCGCGCAGGTCGCGCTTCTTGATCTTCCCTGAGGTCGTCCGGGGGAAGTCGTCGACGAGCTCGAGCACGCTCGGGAGCTTGTGGGCCACGAGCCCTCGTTCGGTGGCGAACGCGTTCAACTCCTCCAAGGTGAGGATCGCGTCACCGCGGGTGATCACGAAGGCGCCGACCCCCTCGCCGAAGAGCGGGTCGGGCACAGCGATCACGCCCACCTCGAGTACGGCGGGGTGCTCGGCGATGATGTTCTCGACCTCTCGAGCCGAGATGTTCTCACCCCCGCGGATGATGATCTCCTTGATCCGGTCGGTGACGATCAGGTGGCCGTCCTCATCGATCACGCCCAGATCCCCGGTCTTGAACCAACTTCCTGGAAGGAAGACGTCCTCGTCGAGGGCTCGGTTCTGATAACCCAAGAATTGACGCGGCCCGCGGGCCACGATCTCTCCCTCGAGGCCCTGTGCGACCTCGAGGCCCTCTTCGTCGAGAAGTCGGACCTCTGCGCCGAAGGCAGGCCGGCCGTCGGTGCTGCGCCACTTCTCAGGGGGATCCTGCGCGGTGCCCGAAGTGACGAGCGGCTGCTCGGTCGAGCCGTAGCTTCGCCAGCTGATAATGCCCTTGGCCTGAGCGCGGTCGATCAAGGCAGGAGGGACGGCGGCCGCGCCACACATGAAGGCTCGCATCGAGCTGATGTCCCGGCCCGTCCGCTCTGCCTCATCGAGCAGGGTGGCCAAGAAGAACGGCGTGCCCGCAGAGGAGGCGACCTGATAGCGCTCGATGAGCTCGGCAGCGTGTCGGGCGCTCCAGCGGTCGGTCACCACCGTGGTGTCGTTGCCCGTCACGCAGCGGATCAGCCCAAGAAGCGAGGCGACGTGGCCCGCAGGGAAGGTGGCCAACGTGGTGGTCGAGCGCCCTTGGGTGGCCTCGGGGTGCCGGCACATGGCGGTCTCGTGGCTGTGGCGCACGCCCTTGGGGGCGGCCGTCGATCCGGAGGTGTAGATGATGAAGGCGTCATCGCTTGGCGCTCGAGACTCGAACGTCGGAAGAGGTTTCGCCTCGAGCGTCTCGGCCGTGGAGATGATGGTGGGTACGCCGGCCTCGGCCATCTGAGCGAGGAGGTCCACGCCCCGCCACGAGGGAGCGACCACGGCGATCTCGGCACCCGTCTCGGCGGCGATCAGGGCGATCTCCGGAGCCGTGGCGGTCACCACGAGGGGGATCGTCAGGGCCTCGAGCAGGCAGAGAGCGAGGAGATGGACGACGCCCTCGGGGTCGGTGGGTGCCTGGGCGAGGACCGGGTCGCCCGGACGGATGCCGCGCTCGTAGAGCGCGCCAGCCACACCACGGGCCTCATCGATCAGCTCGGCGAGTTCGACCGTGCGCTCAGGTCCCTCGACGGGGGCGAAGACGATGCGGACCCCCGGGTTGGCGGCGACGTTCTCGGCGATGGCCTGGGCCACGGTCTTGTCCGGATACCAACCTTCGGATCGCCACCGGGCACGTTCTGTGTCACGCGAACTCATCGGCACCTCGAAGTCGTTCGGGTCGAGGCGTAAGGTGCGCAGCGATGCTCACCTTCGCCTTCGACGTGGACGGAACGCTGATCGACTCGTTGAGCGGGACCTCGCTGCGACCGGGCACGACTGAGCTCATTGATCGGCTGAGCTCGACGGGCCACCGCGTGGTGCTCTGGAGTGCGGGCGGGGCGACGTACGCAGCCGAGCGTGCTGCGACCCATGGGATCGAGGCTGATGCCTTCTTCGACAAGGACCTCCGCGATGCGGACGGCCGCTACGTGGCCACGGCACTCTCGCTTGAGGGCGCCGAGGTGATCTTCATTGATGATCGCCCCGAGGACATGCCTCGTGACGCGACGGTGATCGCGCTCTCTCCCTACCTCTCGCACAACCCCCATGATCGGGGACTCGACCGAGTGGTCGTGTGGCTGGACAGCGCTGGTCACTGAACGAGAAGTGCGAGGGTGCAGATCACGCCCACGAGATGCCCTTGACCTCCGTGAAGGCCTCGAGGCCGAGGTAGCCCCACTCGCGTCCGATGC
>CAWUMT010000150.1:0-4102 GCA_963923735.1 uncultured Acidimicrobiales bacterium | reverse complement strand
TGCTGCTCCGCCTCGGTGTCGACCTTGTGGAAGTGCACTTCAGGGTGGGACTCGGCGGCTGCATCGAAGACTGGGGCGAATGCTCGGCAGGGCCCGCACCACGATGCCCAGAAGTCCACGAGGTGGGTACCGTCGCTCAACACGGTCGGCTCGAAGGCGTCGTAGCCAAGTTCCTGCGGTGCCATTGCTGCGTCCTCTCGTTCAGATCGATGTGGAGACCGTAGTGGTCCTGTCGGAGCTGCACGCCGTTCGATTCACCCCGCCCGTATTGAGGTACAACGTCCCTAGATCTCGTCCGGAAATCTCGATACGGTCGGGGAATGGCGACAGTGATCTCGGGGTACCCCGAGGACATCTACGACGGCCGCCACCTGCGCCGTCGCACCAATGAGACGCGTGTGCTGAGCGCGGTCCTCGAGTGTTTCGCCGAAGGCAACCTTTCGCCGACCGCCGCCGAGGTAGCGGATCGAGCTGGTGTTTCTGAGCGCAGTGTGTTCCGCTACTTCTCTGACACTGAGGAGATGGCCGTCGCAGCGGTCCGGTTTGCGGTCGCCACGGCAGAAGCCCGGGTGGATCTCGACAACCTCCCTGAGGATCTTGCGGAGCGAGTGACCTTGTTCTGTCGTAATCGGGTGGTCTCCTACGAGATGTACGGCTCGGTTGCCATGGCGTTGGGATCTCGCCTCCACATGACCGAGGCCCATGCTCTGCACCTTGAGCTCAACGAGGGCCAGGCCCGCCAGACGCTCGCCTTCTTCGAAGCAGACCTCGAGCGGATGGACGATGCAGGGGGGACACTCCGCTCGATCGAGGCCATGACCTCGTATGACGCGTACCTGATGTTCACGCCACCTGCAGAACATGCGGTGGACGAGATGGCCGCTGCCGTGCTCAAGCTCCTGAGCTGAGCACCGCGCAAGTTCTTGAATTCACTTAGGAACACCCCTAGGAATTCGCATGCTCGATCCTTAGCATTCTCCTTGTGAGGGCTGAGCGCTCGCTCAGCATGGAGGGGAGGCGCCATGCGGATCGCACAGGTGCTTGACAGGAAGGGTCGCCATGTCGTGACCATCGGACCCGACGTCTCGGTGGCCGAGGCCCTGCGTGTGCTGGAGGCCGCCGACATCGGCGCGGTGCTCGTCAGCGTTGACGGCGTGCATCCCGAAGGGATTCTTTCCGAGCGAGATGTGGCGCGGGGGATGCATCGGCTGGGATGTGAGGTGCGCGATCTGCGCGTCTCGGTCCTGATGACACCGGTGTCCCACACGACGAATCAGGATGAGATGGTTGACGATGTCCTCGCGCAGATGACCGAGGCTCGGGTTCGCCACGTTCCGGTCTTGGAGGCTGGGGGACTGATTGGGGTTGTCTCGATCGGCGACCTGGTCAAAGCGAGGATTGACGAACTCGAAGCAGCGCGAGCCGAGTTGGTGGAGTACATCTCTGCGCGCTGAGCACGCCGCCGATCAGTTCTCGCGACGGAGAAGGTCCTTTGCGATGGCCACGACCTGCATCTCGTCGGTGCCAGCGTAGATCTGGAGCACGCGAGCATCCCGAGCGAGTTGCTCGACTCGGTACTCAGAGATGTAGCCGTTCCCGCCGAAGAGCTGGATCGCCTCGTTGGCCACCTCGACGGCGGCCTTGGCGGAGTAGAGCTTCATGGCCGAGGCTTCGGCCAGAGAGGCGGGGAAACCCTCGGCCGTCGTCTCGAGGTGGCGGAAGATGAGGTTCCGCACGTTGACGCGGGCGACCTCCATGTTGGCCAACTTCAACTGGATCAGTTGGAAGTCAGCGATGGGCTTGCCCCACAGGTGGCGGTTCTTGGCGTAGTCGATCGAGACCCGGAGGCATTCTTCGATGATCCCGAGTGCCATAGCGGCGACTCCGGCACGCTCCGTGGTGAAGTTCGACTTCGCGCTCGATCGGCCCTCGGAGGATCCGCCCTTTGCGCCTCGACCCTCGGAGCCACCGAGCAGGCGGTCGACGCCGCAGCGGACATCGGCGAGGAAGACCTCACCGGTAGGCGAGGAACGCTGGCCCATCTTGCGCATTGACGCGGACTGGGTGAGCCCCTCCATGCCCTTGTCCAGGATGAAGGTCACGACAGGTCGATCTCGAAGCTCAGTGCCCGAACCGTCATCGAGCTTGGCGTAGAGGACGATCGTGTCGGCGTAAGGGCCGTTGGTGATCCAGGTCTTCTGGCCGTTGAGGACGTACTCGTCCCCGTCGCGCACCGCCGTAGTTCGCATGCCGCCGAGTGCGTCGGATCCCGAATCGGGCTCGGTGATGGCCCAGGCCCCGATCTTGTCCAGGGTCATGAGGTCCTTGCCCCATCGGTGCATCTGCTCGAGTGTGCCCTGCTTCATGATCGTGCCCGCTGCCAGTGCGGTCGACACGCCGAGCGAGGTCACGATCCCGGGTGACACCCGAGAGAGTTCGATCGTGGGGATCAACCCCATCTCGACCGAAGCGAGGGACCGCCGAGAGTTCGTCGGCGGTCCCTCACCACGTTCTTTTCGTTCGATGGCTCGATCGAACGATTCGGCTTCGAGCTGGTCGATGCCGAAGGTCTTGTAGAAGGAGCGGAGGATCTCATAGGGAGGCTCACCCTCGTGCTCGATCGAGTCGAGCTTCGGGCGAATCTCTTCATCGACGAAGCGGCGGACCGCTTCGATGATGGGTTGTGAGTCCTCGCTCCAATCCAGCATCAGCTATGCGGCGTCGCGGCTGACGAGCTTGAGCGTGTTGCGATCGGTGTGCATGATCGGCTCCTTGCTCATGTAGTGCTCATAGACCGTGGTCTCGTCGTACGAGAAGGTCTCACCGTCGATCTGGATCGAGCAGTTGTACTCAATCGTCTTGGCGTTCTGGTCGAGGTACTGGTTCGACAGGATGCCGTAGGACTGCACGCCGAGCTTGGCGTCCATCCGGAAGTTGGTGTCGCTGCCAGCAGCGGAACCACCGGCAATGATCACCGAACCGCGAGGAACCATGAAGCAGCGCATGACCTGGCCGTTGTCAGCGTCCCAGAGCCAGTAGCCGATCTCGGTGTGGAAGGGGTTGCCGCTCTCTTCGCCCTTGCGCCAGGCGGCCATGCGGTAGTCGAGGCCGTAGAGGGTCTGCTTGCCGTTGGCCACGGGGCCGAAGGGCTTGAACGTCGTGCGCTCGAAGTACGGGGTGTCGCCGATCTTGCCTTCCTCGTTGTGGAAGGACACATCGATGCCCTGGTCACCCTCCCAGGTGCCGATCAGGCCGGCCAGCGGGCCCCACTCTGCGTTCGCCATGGTGGCGTCTCCTTGTACTCGTCGGATTGAAGCGCCGAGCCTTCGCTCGGACCGAGATGAGCCTAGAGCGCTGAGCCCACCTCTCGCTCGCCCTGAGGGGCCCCACCAGCTCGCCGGTGGACCGCGCCGATGTCTCGGACCAAGCCGGGCAGGAGCACAAGGGCGCCAAGATCTGCGGCCAGGCCGAGGCCGAGAATTCCTCGGGCCCAGCCCACGCTGACCATGGTCATGGCAGACCCCGTGATCTGAGCAGAGATTGCCACGACGAGCGCCGCCCAGGCGCACCAGATCCTTGTCCTTTCGCCCGACCGAGGAGTGCAGAGGTGAAGCCAGGCGCGCAGGGGGATCCAGAGTTGGGCGATGGGGATGAACCATCCCCCCACACCGAGCCCTGGGCTTGGTCGCTCGCCGAGGCCGAGGGCCCGAGCAGCCTTTGCGGCACGGTGTTGGTAGCGCAGCAGGAACACCAATCCGACGATGTAAGCGGGATATTGAATCAGCAGGTTCACCGCTCCATGCCACGCCGGGACGGTGTTCTCGGGCTGTGCGGGCAGCGTGGTGTGGTGGACCGCCGCGACGAATGCCGTCTTGGCCCAGTGCAGTTGGCTGGCGACGAAATCGAGCGAGGTGACGCTCAGCCAAAAGCGAAGGACCAGCGCGAGGATCAGGAGTGGGAGTCCGATGCGCACGAGGCGGTCGCCTGCCTCCGTCTCTCGTGCGATCAGGTCGGGAAGCGTGGGGTCTGCCGCGCCAAAGGGCTGCAGCTCAGTGGTCCATCGCTCCCCATCCCACCATCGCCACGCTGGTGAGCCTGCGGG
>CAWUMT010000149.1:0-4105 GCA_963923735.1 uncultured Acidimicrobiales bacterium | reverse complement strand
GGAAGTAGGAGGGGATCAGGGTGAGCTCGAAGAAGAGGAAGAACAGCACCAGGTCCAGGCTCACGAAGGAGCCGATGCAGGCACCCTCGAGGACGAGCACCCAGGCGATGTAGGACTTCGAGCGCGTCCCCACGGGTGCGCCGAGCAGCACGAGCGGGGTCACCAGCGCGGTCAGGCCGATGATGAACAGGCTTACTCCGTCCACTCCGGTCAGCCACGAGGTGCCCAGCGAGGCGGCCCAGGTGTGGTTGGTTACGAACTGATAGCCCGCCGCGTGGGGGTTGAAGACGATCCCCATGGCGATGGCCACGCCCAGGGTGGCGGCCGTGGTCAGCAGCGAGACGATCCGGATGGCCAGCGCATGCGCACTCGGCAGGAGGGCCACAACGAGCGCGCCGAGGAACGGGAGGCCGAGGAGCAGGCCGACGAAGGGGAACCCGTGGCTCGAGGTCTGCGTGAGGGTCTGGGTGATCATCTAGAAGGTCCTCATCAGCAGGAAGACGAGCAGGGCGGCCACGCCGGCGATGATGGCCAGCGCGTACTGGCGGACCTGGCCGGTCGAGAGCGTGCGCAGCGCACGGGCCTTGGCCACGGCGAGCGAGCCGATGCCGTTGACGGCCCGGTCGAGCACCTTGACGTCGGCCTCGGCGGCTGCGTGAGCCAGTGCGGTGCCGGGGCGGCCGATGGTGGCGTCGTAGAAGTCGTCCCAGTACCAGACGTTGGCCAGGAAGTCGGGCTCGAGTTCCGGCCGGGACTTGCCACCCTTGTAGAGCGTCCAGGCGATGAAGATGCCACCCACCGCGATGATCGTCTCGATGATCCCGAGGGTGAACTTGAGGCTCGTCGACTGGACGGGCTCGTAGAGCGTGTGTTCGAAGACCGGGGTCAGGAAGCTCACGAGGTTGCTGCGGTGCTGGAAGGGCAGGTCGATGAGCGACACCAGGATCGAGCCGATGGCCAGGATCACGAGGGGAAGGCGCATGGCCCACGGCGACTCGTGCGGCGTGGGGATCGGTGACTCACCCTTGGGGCCGGTCTGATCGAAGCGGGCCTGACCGGTGAAGACCAGGAAGAACAGACGGCTCATGTAGTACGCCGTCAGCAGCGCAGTGATGATTCCGAGCGCCCAGAGCACCGGGTAGCGCGAGTACACCATGTCGAGCACGTCGCCCTTGGACCAGAACGAGGCGAAGGGCGGCACGCCGGCGATGGAGAGCCAGCCGATGAGGAACGTCGCATACGTCCACGGCAACAGCTTGCGCAGGCCGCCCATCCGGCGGATGTCCTGTTCGTCGTGGAGGCCGTGGATGACCGAGCCGGCGCCGAGGAAGAGCAGGGCCTTGTAGAAGGCGTGGGCGATCATGAGGAACATCGCTGCGATGTAGGCACCCGAGCCGACGGCCATGACCATGTAGGCGATCTGGGAGACCGTCGAGAAGGCCAGCACCTTCTTGATGTCCTGCTGGGAGGTGGCGATGGTGGCCGCCACGAAGGCCGTCAGACCACCGACGATGGCGATCACCATCCGGCCGTTGGCCGAGAGGCCGAGCACCGGGTTCATCCGGCAGAGCAGGTAGACCCCTGCGGTCACCATCGTGGCGGCGTGGATGAGCGCCGAGACCGGGGTCGGGCCCTCCATGGCGTCGGGCAGCCAGTTGAAGAGCGGGATCTGCGCGGACTTGCCCGCCGCGGCCAGCAGGAGGCTCAGCACCACGAGCAGGATCACCGTCGAGGACATCGTGCCCAGGTGGTGGAAGATCCCGAGGTACTCGAGCGTGCCGGTGTGCGAGAAGAGCAGGAACATCGCCAACAGGAGGCCGACGTCACCGATGCGGTTGTAGATGAAGGCCTTCTTGCCGGCCGAGGCAGCCGAGTCCTTGAAGAAGAAGTAGCTCACCAGCCAGTAGGAGCACACGCCCACGCCCTCCCAGCCCACGAAGGTGAGCAGGAGGTTGTTGGCGGTCACCAGCACCAGCATCGAGAAGACGAACAGGTTCAGGTACACGAAGAACTTCGTGAAGTCCTTGTCTCCGTGCATGTAGCTCGTCGAGTACAGGTGGATGAGCGCCGAGATGAAGGTGACGAACAGGCACATGGTGATCGACAGCGGGTCGATTAGGAGGGCGGCCTTGACGTTGAACGAGCCCGAAGGGATCCAGGTGAAGAGCGTCTGGGTGACCTCTCGGTCGGTCTTCGAGAGAAGCCCGATGAAGGTCAGCAGGGCGAAGACGAAGGAGATGGCGATGGCGGACGTGCCGATGATGCCGCTGATGCGCTCGCCGAGGCGGCGGCCCACCGAGACGAGGATGAGGAAGCCCAGCAGCGGGGCGGCGAGCATCAGGGGTGCGAGGGAGACCATGGTCGACTCAGCCCTTCATGCTCGAGAGATCGTCGGCGACCGCGTTGTGCCGCCTGCGGAAGATGGCCACCACGATGGCGAGGCCCACGGTGACCTCGGCGGCAGCGACCACGAGGACGAAGAACACGTCGGCCTGACCGCCGATGTCCTTGAGGGTCCTTGAGAACGTCACGAAAGCGAGGTTGGCCGCGTTGAGCATCAGCTCGATGCACATGAACATCACCAGCACGTTGCGGCGGACCAGGAGTCCCAGCGCTCCGATGCCGAACAGCAGGGCGGAGAGCACGAGGTACCAGGAACCCGGGATGCTCATCGCTCCACCTCCTCGAAGTCGTCGAACTCGTCTTCCTCGAGCGTGGGCAGTGCCTCTTCTGAGGTGGCCGCACCCGAGCGGCGGGCCAGCACCACGGCACCGACCACGGCGATGATCAGCAGCGCACCGGTGGCCTCGAAGGCGAAGAGGTAGTCGGAGAAGACCACCCGGCCGAGCTCGTTGATGTTCCAGAACGAGTTGGTCGTCGGGGCCACGACCGACTTCGCGCCGGTCAGCCAGTGCGACTCAGCACCAAGGGCGATGATCGAGCCCACCATGATCACCACGAGGATCCCCGCAAGCGGCCGCTGCAGTGGGATCGGCTCGGAGCGCACGTTCTCGGTGCGGTCCACGCCCAGGAACATGATGACGAAGAGGAACAGGACCACGATGGCCCCGGCGTAGACGATGATCTGCACTGCGGCGAGGAAGTCCGCCTGCTGCTCGATGAACAGCACGGCAATCCCGAAGAGAGTGAGCACGAGGCTCAGGGCAGCATGGACCGGGTTGCGCCAGGCGATGACGCCGACGGCACCTCCGAGGACCATGAGGGCCCCGAGGATGAAGACGACCAGGTCCGGCAGCGTGGGAGCGGAGGCGAGCAGGAGTCCCATCAGGCAGCTCCTCCCGACTTCTTGGCTGCCTTGGCCTCGGCACGACGTGCCTTCATGGCCGCCAGCTTGGCCTTGTGGCGTTCCGCGTTCGTCTTTGCCCGCCAGATCCGTCCGCGCATGCCCTTGTGCGCTGCGGGGATGTCCTTGGTGAGCAGGTGGGCCTCGAGCACGTCACGCAGCGCCTTGGTGCCAGTGGCGCCATCATCACGATTGCCTGACTGCCCGCCTTCAGGGGAACGAACGCCGTAGCCGAGCTCACCGGACCACTGGGTCACGCCCTCGAAGGAAGCATCGCCGCCGGGCGAGGTGGCACGCATCCACCCCGAGGTGAGCAGGTCGTCACCCTCGCGCCAGTCCTCCCAGGGAAGCTTGATGGGCATTCCGGCGTCGTCGACCACAAGCTCAGACTTCGTGTAGATGGCGTCGTGGCGGTTGGTGAAGGAGAACTCGAAGAGCTTCGACTCGGTGATGGCCTGGGTCGGGCAGGCCTCCACGCATAGGTCGCAGTGGATGCAACGCAGGTAATTGATCTCGTAGACGTAGCCGTAGCGCTCACCAGGAGAGACCGGGTGGTCCGGCGGGTTGTCGAGACCACGCACATAGATGCAGTCCGCAGGGCAGACACCGGCACAGAGCTCGCATCCGATGCACTTCTCCATCCCGTCCTCGTAGCGGTTGAGGACGTGGCGGCCGTGCTGGCGGGGCTGCTTGGGCTTCTTCTCGTCGGGGTAGCGACGGGTCACCCGGGGACGGGTGAGGTGCTTTCCGGTGATGATGAACCCACCGAAGAAGTTCTTGCGTTGCTTCTTCGGGCTCATG
>CAWUMT010000148.1:0-4130 GCA_963923735.1 uncultured Acidimicrobiales bacterium | reverse complement strand
GCGATACCGCACGTGGGGCGTCATCCCCGCCGAGGTGACCAGGGCGCGGAGGAACTCCTCGACCAGCTGAGGGTCGAAGGCCGGCTCGCCGAGCCCCGGAGTGTCAGGTGCGAAGACGAGGTCGTAGTGAAGGAAGGGCCGACCCGAGAGATCCAAGGCCACCTCGATCGCCGCTTCATCGAGCGGGACGACCCGCGAGGCGAAACGCGCCACGCCCACCTTGGAGCCGAGCGCCTCGGCGAATGCCTCGCCGAGGACGATGCCGACGTCCTCCACAGTGTGGTGCGTGTCCACGGACAAGTCCCCCGTGGCGGCAACCTCGAGATCAAAACCACCGTGGCGGCCCAACTGGTCGAGCATGTGGTCGAAGAACGAGATCCCCGTGTTGATCGATGTGGTCCCCGTCCCGTCGAGATCGAGGACGACGCGAACCGAGGTCTCCTTGGTCCCTCTTGTTCGCTCCGCACTGCGGGTGCTCATCTCGTGATCTCCTTCATTGCCTCGAGGAACCGGTGGTTCTCCTCAGGGGTACCAATGGTGACACGCAGACAGCCCTCGAGCGAAGCCCAGGTGGAGCAGTCCCGCACCAGGATCGATCGCTCGAGCAGTGAGGCCCAAAGGGCAGCGGCCTCGATCTGGCGGGGGCGGAACAAGATGAAGTTGGCCTTCGAGTCCCAGACGTCCACCGAGAGGCTCGCGAGCTCCTCCAAGAGCGCCCCTCGTTCTCGAACCACCTGCTCGATGTGCTGTTCCATCTCGGCCCCGAAGGACAGGACGGCCAGTCCGGCTGCCTGGGTGAGCGAGGAGAGGTGATACGGCAGGGCGACACTGAAGCAGGCCTCGACGATCCTCGGGTCGCAGAGCGCGTAGCCCAGACGAGCTCCCGCCAGACCCCAGGTCTTCGAGAAGGTCCGTGTGACGATCAGGCGCTCTGCGCCGGGGCCTCCGAAGAGGCCGGTCGCGGACTCTGGGGCGAATTGCCCATACGCCTCGTCCACGACGACGAGGCCGTCTGTGGCCTCAAGCGCTGCTTCGACCGTCTCGAGGGGTTCGATCAAGCCAGTGGGGTTGTTCGGAGAGCACAGGAAGGTGATGGACGGCCCCGCCTCGTCGATCGCCGCCACGACCTGCTCGGAATCTAGGGAGAAGTCCTCTCCCCTCGCCACGGAGACCACCTCGGTGCCCGTCGTCCTCGAGATGTGCGAGTGCAGCGCATAGGTGGGTTCGAACACGAGGCTGCGACGCCCCGGTCCCCCGTAGGCCAACAGCAGTGACTGGAGCACCTCATTGGAACCGTTGGCAGCGAAGACCCGCTCGATCGAGGTGCCTTCGCTCTCCGCTATTGCTGTCCGCAGTGCGATGGACATGCGATCGGGATAGCGATTGAGGTGCATCTGAGCGATGCTGGCCGTCAATTGCGACGTGAACGCCTGAGGAGGCGAAAAGGGAGACTCGTTGGTGTTGAGGCGTACCTCGGCCTCGACCTGAGGTGAGTGATAGCCCTCCATCACCTCAAGGTCCTGGCGAACCCTCGGCAGACTCATCTGCGCTTCCGAACCGACTCAGCGTGCGCCTCGAGGCCTTCAGCGACGGCGAGCGTCTCAACGGTGTCAGCAAGCGACGCGAATCCCTCCTCGGTGACCTCGACCACGTGAATGTGGCGGCGGAAGTCATCGGGGCGGAGCGCCGAAGAGAATCGAGCACTGCGATTCGTCGGCAGGATGTGGTTGGGGCCTGCCGCATAGTCGCCGAGGCTCGCGGGGGCCATCAACCCGCAGAACACCGCACCTGCGGCCCTGACCATGCCGAGGAGTGGCTCATAGTCCTCCACGAGCAACTCAAGGTGCTCGGGTGCAACCTCGTTGGCCACGCACAACGCTGCGTCGGGACCATCCACCAGACACAGCACACCGTTCGAGCCCAAGGTGGCCTCAAGCTCACGGCGTCGAGGTGCCTCAGCCACCAACGTTTCGAGGGAGGCATCCACCGCACGCGCCAGATCCGGATCCCAGGTGATCAACCAGGCCATGCCATCGGGCCCGTGCTCTGCCTGGACCATCAAGTCGATGGCCGCAAGCTCAGGGGGCGTCGAGGCATCGGCGACGACCACCACTTCGGAAGGCCCTGCAAAGGAGGAGGCCACACCAACCTCCCCGGAGAGCTGGCGCTTGGCCTCGGCCACATAGGCGTTGCCCGGGCCCACGATGACGTCGACGCGGTCAATCGACGCGGTGCCCAGTGCCATCGCGGCGATGGCTTGGGCTCCTCCAACCGGATAGACCTCGTCGTAGCCGGCGATCGCCGCAGCGGCCAGGGTCGCGTCGTCGATCGTCCCCGCACTGGTCGGCGGCACGCAGAGCACGAGGCTGGACACCCCCGCCACCTTCGCCGGTGCGGCGCACATCAGGACCGAGGAGGGGTAGCGGGCCAAGCCCCCGGGGGCGTAGCACCCCGCCCGCTCCACGGGGACCTCAAGGTGTGAGACCGTCACGCCAGGGGTCGTGTAGGCGTCAGGCGCTCCGCCCTCGAGGCCGTGGTAGGCGCACAGGCGCTCCCAGGCCGTCTCCAGAGCGCGCCGAAGGCTCGGATCGATCCGTGCCAGCGCCGCAGCGATATCTGCGGGTGGCACTTGGAGATCACCGAGGCGAACGCCGTCGAACTGTTCGGTCAGGGCGCGAACGGCCTCGTCGCCTTCGTTCCGGACCCGCTCGATGATCGAGGCAACTGCCCCTGCAACGTTGGATCCCGGTGCCTCAGGGCTCGGGAGGGCGTCGGTCACCGCAGTGCCGCGTCCACGAAGGTCCAGCGTCCTGAGCATCATCGAATCGTACCGCCGACCACGCCGGCTCCGGCTCCAAATGGCGAAGATGCTGGCCCTCGGCCATCATCGAGTCGATGGATGAATCAATCGAGCTTTCGTCGCTCCTGGCAAGCCTGGAGGAGATCGCGGGTCGTGTCTCTGCCCTGGTGGAGCGCCAGACCGACCTCGAAGGCGTCGGTCAGGAGCTCGTGGCGCTGGAGCGCTCGATCAACGGCTCCGTCCGTCGCCTTCAGCGGGCCATGCGGACCGCACAGCGCAAGGCCTAAGCGAGGCCCTTTCGAGGGCACAGGTCGTTGAGCAAGCACTCAGAGCACTCTGCCCGTCGCGCACCACAGACGGCTCGTCCGTGGAGGATCATCCGCAGGCTGAAGGCACCCCGGCGCTCCGGCGAGAGGTAACTGTTGAGGTCAGCCTCGACTTTGACCGGATCCGTCTCGACGGTGAGCCCAAGGCGACGCGACAGCCTCCCCACGTGGGTGTCCACCGGAAGCCCGGGAAGGTCGAATGCGACAGAGCGCAGGACGTTGCCGGTCTTGCGGCCCACGCCGGGAAGCGTGACGAGGTCCGCCAGCTCGGTCGGAACCTCTCCCCCGTGGTTCGCCACCACCCCACGGGCCATGCCGATGAGGTTGGTCGCCTTCGAACGGAAGAACCCCGTAGACCGCACGAGCTCTTCGACCTCGGCTTGTGAGGCTGCGGCAAGTGACGGCGCGTCGGGGAAGGCTTCGAACAACCCGGGCGTCACCTTGTTTACCCGCTCATCGGTGCACTGCGCAGAGAGGATGGTCGCTGCGAGCAGCTGAAAGGGAGACGCGAAGTCCAGTGCACAGAGGTCTGCGGCGGACCCTGGATACTGATCTTCCAGGCGGTGGTCCACCTCGAGCGCACGGCTCTTTGCTCCTCGGGGTCTCGCCACGTGCGCAGGCTACCCATCTCGCTAGCCTGCGGAGGTGGAATCCGCACGGATCGAGATCACCGAGACATTGACTGCGCAAGAGGCGGCAGAGGTTCTGGCCCTCGCTGAGGAGCGAGCCGTACGACTCGGCCGTGAGGCGCTGACCGATGATGCCCGACGGATGCTCGGTGTCCTCGAGGGCGTCGTCCACGTGCGCTCGATGACCGCTGAAGGGCTCAATTCCTACGCACAGCTTCGTCTTCGAGATCGCAGCGCAGAGCTCGAGCTGCTCGGCGACGACCTTGTCCCCGACCTCCTCGATGCTGCTCGTGGCGTTGCCGCTGCTCGAGGCGTGCAGCTGTCCTGTTGGCTCCACGGACTCGGTTCGCTCGAGGTCTCACCCGCTGAAGGATT
>CAWUMT010000147.1:0-4153 GCA_963923735.1 uncultured Acidimicrobiales bacterium | reverse complement strand
GCGTCAGATGTGTATAAGAGACAGGAGTACGGTCTCGACCTCCCACGCAAGCTCCAGCAGGAGTTCTCCAAGCAGGTTCAGAAGGTCACCGAGGCCTCGGGCACCGAGATCAAGACCGGCGAGCTCTGGGACGTCTTCGAGGACACCTACCTCCCCGAGGACGCAGCCCTCAAGCTGCTGAGCTCGGAGATCACCACGGGTGGGGGCCGGACCTCGGTCACCGCCCAGATGCTGGTCAACGGCGAGCACCGGACGATCTCCGGAGAGGGCAACGGCCCGATTGACGCTCTGTGTGCCGGTCTGGCCACAGAGCTCGGCGTCACCCTCGAGGTCAAGGACTACTCCGAGCATGCGCTCACCGGTGGGTCGAATGCCTCGGCGGTGGCCTATGTCGAGGCCGTCAACGCAGAGGGTGCGACCTGGTGGGGAGTCGGGATGGATTCGTCCATCCTCGATGCCTCGCTGCAGGCCGTGATCTCCGCAGCCAACCGCGCTCGATGAGCCTGCAGATCCGGGACGCCGTCGAGGCGGATCTCGGCGACATCCACCGATTGGCCTATGAGCTCGCCGTCTACGAGAAGCTCGAGCACCTCTTCGTGGCCGAGGTCGAGGAGTATCGCGAGGCGATCTTCGGAGCGAAGCCCACTGCATTCGTCGTGATCGCCGAGCTTGACGAGCAGGTGGCGGGGATGGCGCTGTGCTTCCGGACGTTTTCGACCTTCCTCGGCCGCTCTGGCATCTGGCTCGAGGATCTCGTCGTGGATCAGAACTTCCGTCGCCGAGGCGTTGCCTCCGCCCTCTTGGCCGAACTCAGGGCGCGCACGCCTGGACGGCTTGAGTGGGAGGTCCTCGACTGGAACGAGGACGCCATGGCCCTCTACGACGGCCTCGGTGCCCAGCGCTTCGAAGGCTGGACGAAGTACCGGGTCAGCCCGACGGACTGACTCAGCGCGTCGAGGGCTTGAACTCGGGCCGCGTCGCCTCGTAGGACTCGATGTCGTCCTCGTGGCGCAGTGTGAGGCCGATGTCGTCCCAGCCGTTCAAGAACCGCTGTCGGGTGAACTCATCGAGCGGGAAGGTGGACTTGAGCCCGATGGCCGGGGCTTCGATGGTCCCTTGGGCGACATCCAGCGTGATCTCGAGCGTGGGGTCCTCGGTGACGGCCGCCATCAGCTTCGCACTGGTCTCCTCGTCGACCACGACGGGAAGGAGCCCCTGCTTGGTTGAGTTGTTGCGGAAGATGTCGGCGAACCGGGTGGAGACCACCGCTTCGAACCCGTAGTCGGTCAGGGCCCAGACGGCGTGCTCGCGCGAGGAGCCGGTGCCGAAGTTGGTCCCGGCGATCAAGATGGTCGCTCCCTGGTGCTCAGGCTTGTTCAGCACGAAGTCGCGGTCGTCGCGCCATTCGGAGAACAGCCCCACACCGAATCCGGTGCGCTCGACGCGCTTGAGCCAGTCCGAGGGGATGATCTGGTCGGTGTCGACGTCGGAGCGGTCCAAGGGCACGCCCCGGCCGGTGATCATGATGACGGGCTTCATCTAGAGGTCCTCCGGTGCTGCGAAGTGTCCCTTGATCGCCGTGGCGGCGGCCACGGCGGGGGAGACGAGGTGGGGGCGGCCGCCACGACCCTGGCGACCTTCGAAGTTGCGGTTCGAGGTGCTCGCCGAGCGCTCTCCGACGGTGAGCTTGTCGGGGTTCATCGCCAGGCACATCGAGCAACCCGGCTCACGCCAGTCGAAGCCGGCGGCGGTGAAGATCTTGTCGAGCCCCTCGGCCTCGGCCTGTGCCTTGACTCGATGGGAGCCCGGCACCACGAGCGTGCGCACGCCAGGGGCGACCTGGTGGCCCTCGACGACCGAGGCAGCCAGACGGAGGTCCTCGATGCGGCTGTTGGTGCACGAACCGATGAAGACGGTGTCGACCTTGACGTCCTTGAGCGGGGTGCCCGCAGTGAGGCCCATGTACTCAAGGGCACGCTCGGCGGCTTCGACCTCATTGGGCTCGGTGAAGTCCGCCGGGCCGGGGATCATCCCGTCGATCGGCATGACCTGAGAGGGGTTCGTGCCCCACGAGACGTACGGGGTGAGGCTGGCGGCGTCGATGTGCACGACCTTGTCGAAGCTCGCCCCTTCGTCGGTGGCCAGCGTCTTCCAGTAGGCCACGGCGGCGTCCCAGTCGGCACCCTTGGGGGCGTGGTCCTTGTCCTTGAGATAGGCGAAGGTGGTCTCGTCGGGGGCGATGAGGCCCGCCCGAGCGCCGCCTTCGATGGTCATGTTGCAGACCGTCATGCGGCCCTCCATCGAGAGCGCACGGATGGCAGAGCCTCGAAACTCGATGACGTGGCCGATGCCACCGCCGGTGCCGATCTCTCCGATGATGGCCAGCACGATGTCCTTGGCCGTCACACCAGCGGGCAGTTCGCCCTCGACCTCGACGGCCATGGTCTTCGGACGGGACTGGGGCAGCGTCTGGGTGGCGAGCACGTGCTCGACCTCCGAGGTGCCGATACCGAAGGCGAGGGCGCCGAAGGCGCCGTGGGTCGAGGTGTGCGAGTCACCGCACACGATGGTCATGCCCGGCTGAGTGAAGCCCTGCTCGGGGCCGATGACGTGGACGATGCCCTGGTTGAGGTTGCCCATGGGGTAGCAGGTGATGCCGAACTCGGCGCAGTTCTTGTCCAGCACGGCGAGCTGTGTGGCCGAGATCGGGTCCTCGACGGGCTTGTCGATGTTGGCAGTGGGAACGTTGTGGTCCGCGGTGGCCAGCGTGAGCTCGGGATGGCGCACGGTGCGTCCGCCCATCCGCAGGCCGTCGAAGGCCTGAGGGCTCGTGACTTCGTGGACGAGGTGCAGGTCGATGAAGAGCAGGTCGGGCTCGCCCTCTGCTGCGTAGACGACGTGGTCGTCCCAGACCTTCTCCGCCAAGGTGCGCGGGGTGCTCATGCTCCGATCCTCACAATCTCCACTTTCAACGTGCCGCCAGGGGCTTGGTACTCAACGACGTCGCCGACGGTCTTGCCCAGCAAGGCGGCACCGAGCGGGGCCGAGGGGGAGGCCACGGGCAAATCGCCCTGACGCTCCTCGATCGATCCGACGAAGTAGTCCTGGGTGTCGTCCTCGTCATCGCCCTCGTAGCGGATCGTGACGATCGCACCTTCAGAGACGGTGCCCGAGTCGGCGTCGTGCTCGACGATCTCGACCTTCTTGAGCATGGCCTGGAGCTGGCGCACCCGGGCCTCCATCTTGCCCTGGGTGTCCTTGGCGGCGTGGTAGTCGCCGTTCTCCGAGAGGTCCCCGAGGGCCCGAGCGGCCTCGATGGCCGCTGCGATCTCGATCCGGCCGCGGGTGGTCAGGTCCTCGAGCTCAGCCGAGAGCCGGTCGTAGGTGGCCTGGGTCAGTTTGGTGGGGGAGTCACTCATGGGTTGCACTTCCAGCGTTCTTCGGTCCTTCGAGGCTACCGCCTAGGGAACAGGCCACTTTCCGCGGGGTCCCGGCCTTGACCCTGCACTCTTGGCGCGGGACAATAGGGACCTGTGAAGACGACCCTCCTCGTAGCGATTATTTGACGGGCGTGCGGTTAATCCCGCGCGCCAGATGAAGCCGTCCACCTCGTGGGCGGTTTCTTGCTATCAGGGAGCCGGTCCGCCGGGCCCTGCGGGAATCGGAAAGACACAGACAGATGACAACGAAGAACCAGGAGCAGGCAAGTGGCAGGCACGACGCACACAATCGCGGTGATCGGTGGGGACGGGATCGGCCCCGAGGTGGTCGCCGAGGGCCTCAAGGTCCTGCGCGCGGCAGGCCTCAACCTCGACACCACCGAGTTCGACCTCGGTGCTGCTCGCTACCTCGTCGACGGCGAGGTCCTCTCTGACGACACTCTCCAAGAGCTGCGGGGCTTTGACGCCATCTTCCTCGGTGCGGTCGGTCCTGCCATCGGCGACACCCGGATCCCCAACGGCACGCTCGAGCGAGGTCTGCTCCTCAAGATGCGCTTCGAGCTCGATCAGTACATCAATCAGCGACCCTTCTTCGGCACGCCCGGCTCCGTGGCCGAGGGTGCGGACTTCGTGGTGATCCGAGAGAACACCGAGGGCACCTACGCCGGTGAGGGCGGACTGCTTCGGGCCAACACCCCCCACGAGATCGCCAC
>CAWUMT010000146.1:0-4186 GCA_963923735.1 uncultured Acidimicrobiales bacterium | reverse complement strand
TATAAGAGACAGGTCGTAAAGCGAGGCGTTGGCGATCGGCAGGCCGGCAAGGCGTGACACGAGGGTCTGGTACTCGAAGATGGCCTGGAGCACGCCTTGGGCGACTTCAGGCTGGTAGGGCGTGTAGGCCGTCACGAACTCTGAGCGGCTCCCGAGAGCGCGCACCACCGGTGGGATCTCATGGTCGTAGGCACCTGCACCGGCGAAGCACACCAGCGAGGAGGCTCCTCCGTTGCGCTGGCCGAATCCTTGGAAACGGGCGAGGACGTCGGGTTCGGGCGAGCCGTCGGCCAAAGCGAGCCCGCCGGCCACCTGGAGGGCCTCGGGGATCGCGGCGAACAGCTCGGCCTCGGAGGAGATCCCGAGGAACTCGAGCATCGAACTGATCTCATCCGGCGTATGTGGGGTGTAGTCGGGCACGGTGTTGCTAACTCCTCTAGGGCCAGAACGGGGGCTTGACGATGGTGGCGGGCACGCTTCGACCACGGACCTCGACCTCGACGGCGTCGCCGAGTGCGATCTCCGTGGAGGTGTCGAGGAACCCAAGGGCGATGCCCACGCCGAGCATGGGTGAGAAGTTGCCTGAGGAGGTCTCTCCGACTGCGGTGCCGTCGATCGAGACCACTGCGTGGTCACGAAGGGGCTGGCGGCCTTCACCGAGGATGCCACGGAGCAGGCGCTTCGGGCCACGCTCGCGCTCCTCGAGCAGCGCATCACGACCA
The DNA here is from genome assembly GCA_963923735.1 of uncultured Acidimicrobiales bacterium. Classification (GTDB taxonomy): domain Bacteria; phylum Actinomycetota; class Acidimicrobiia; order Acidimicrobiales; family RAAP-2; genus CAIUMH01. The sequence continues at coordinate 3,464 of CAWUMT010000146.1, read as the reverse complement.
AGGAACTGGGGCTTGTCCCATCCGACCACCCAACCGAGACCCGCCTGCAGCGGAGTGATCCCGGCACCAAGTTCGTGACCGTGGAGGGGAAGACCCGCTTCGAGGCGAAGGGTGTCACGTGCTCCGAGGCCGGCCGGGGCGATTCCCGCTGCGACGAGTCGTTCGAAGAGCTTGAGAGCATCCGCGTTGGCCAGGGCGATCTCCACGCCGTCCTCGCCGGTGTAGCCGGTGCCCGCAACCACCATCTCGACGCCATCGAGCACGAGCTCGGCTACCTCGAAACGAGGAACCGCTGCTGCCTCGGGGTGAACCGTGGCGAGCAGCCGGCGTGCCTCAGGCCCCTGGATGGCGAGCACGCACCGAGACGTGGTCACGTCCTCTCCCCCGAGGGCCGAGAGCACCCGGGTCGTGTTGGACGCATTGGGCATGACGTCGAAGACGCCTTCGGCCCGCCACCACACGATGATGTCGTCGAGCACCGAGGCGTCCTCGCCGAGCAGGTGCGTGTACTGGGCACGACCGGGACCGACCTTGCGAAGGTCATTAGTCAGGGTGTTCTGCAGGTCATCGAAGGCCTGGTGTCCACGGACCGCCACCGTGCCGAGATGGCTCACGTCGAAGACCACTGCTCCGGTCCGACAGGCCTTGTGCTCTGCCACCGTGCCGTCTGCGTAGGCCAAGGGCATCTCCCAGCCACCGAACTCGACCAACTTGGCGCCGAGCTGCTCATGGAGCTCATAGAGCGCGGTTCGCTTGAGTGGCTCGCTCATGCAGCATTCACCTCCGGCACCGCAATGTGGTGCCGCTCGGCCAGCGCGAGGAAGTCACGCTGGTAGACGACTTGAACATCAATCTCGGGGTACAGCTCGCGCATCCTACGGACCTTGGCGTTCTTGCGAGTCACCAGGCGCTGGTCCGCGGTGGTCAACTCGACGAAGAGACTGAGCTCGGGGAGCCAGAAGTCCGGCCGGAAGCCCGCGGAAGGTTCACCCTCCTCGGACCAACGGAGCGGGAACTCGACGGGCTCATAGACCCAGGCGATCCCATAGAGGTCAAGCAGGCACGCGAACACCCGCTCAGAAGGGTGTGCGAAGCGCTCCCGGGAGGCGGGAGTCGAAGAAGGATGGAGGCGCCGCTCAGCACGGCTGATTAACGGCGCCCTGGTCATGCCGTCCTTGCTCGGCGGGTGTGGTCCGTCTCAGAGGTCGCGGCGGCCGCGAACTCCACAATCGACGCATCGAGCTCGGAGACGACACCGGCCATGGGGATGACGTTCAAGACGCCCTGTCCGCCGGCCAGCAGGTCCACGATCTCGCCCTGGTCGGCCGCAAGCACCGAGCGCGAGCCCGAGAGGATGAGGCTGGCCGAGGCGAGGTCCGCACCGAGGTTCTCCCGCAGGCAGTCGACCGCTTGGCGGGCGCGCTGGAGTGAGAGACCGGCATCCAAGAGCTGCTTGATCACCTTGAGCTCGAGGACGTCGTGGTACGAGTAGCGACGCTTAGTTCCCGATCCCCGCGCTGCTGCCAGCGAGGGCTCGAGGAGGCCCGTGCGGGCCCAGTAGTCCAACTGGCGATAGGTAATGCCAACGAGCGCGCAAACCTGGCTGCCGCTGAATCCCTGAAGCTCTGTTGAAGTCGCCATGTGAAACCTGCCTTGCCTTGCAATGGGTGCAGTTCCGACCCTGCACCCCCGACACTTCGGCACCACCCTCAAGGGTGGCGCCGCAGGTCAAAGGCTAGTGGCTTAGATCACACGGCGGTAGTTACGAATTGGGGATTTCACGGGGCCTTCTGGAACCCTCGACCCCCAGCGACCGCCTGAAGGATCTCGATCACGGGGGGCTTGGCGATCGCCCCTTCGCAGTCATTAGTGGCGCCGACAATTCTAGACCCCCCATTTTGATCAAATGAAGGCTGAGATTCCCCCGCCTTAGATCCGATTACCATTCGCAGGCTGACCTAACTCACCTATGAGGTCCGCCGAGTCGGGAGGTTGAAGTGGCCAAGAAATCGGGTGCCTCGTGGCGGGCCGCAACATCTACTCCCCTATTGATCCTGAGCCTTGCGTTCACCTTGACCTTTGCCCTTCCGATCTATTTCCCTGGAATTCCCGGTTGGCTTAAGACTTCGATGGAGGTGGCGAACTGGATCATCTGGATTGTCTTCATCGTTGATTTCGCTGTTCAGCTCGTCACCGCCGAGTCACGATGGACGTTCCTCAGGCGATATTGGTGGATTGCCGTGCTGGCCGCGATTCCCTTTTTTCGGCCAGTTCGAGCGGTCGCCACGCTCATGCTGGCCCAGCAAGCGGGTCGAAGGAGTCGCCACCACCTCTCAATCTCTCTTCCCTTGATGGCGATCATGGTGGCAGGGATCTTGACGATCGTTCTCGGTGCCGCAACCCTCGATGCGGAACGTGGCTTCCCGGGCAGCAATATCACCACTGCTGGCATTGCGTTTTGGTGGGCTCTTGGGAGTGTGACGAGCATCAATACGGGTGAGCATTATCCAGTTAGCAATTTGGGCCATGCAATCGGAGACTTACTCGGTCTCGTCGGGATAGTGCTGGCTGGTGTGTTCACCGCCAGCCTTGGTGCATGGCTCGTGGGTGAGCAGAATCGCTTTGGAGGCGATCGCGACGAATGGGACGACAGCGCATCGGGCAGTTCCTCGTCTTCCGTCAGTCCTTCGGTTGCACCCATCGCTGGAGAGAGCAAGTGAGGCTGCGCATGCGACGTAACGGTCTTCAGCGTCCGCAGTCTGATCCCCCTAACCGCTTCTCACTACGCACGATCGAGATTAGGACGCTGCTCCTCTTTGTCGCAGTGCTCTCTGTCGCTCTGATCTTCGTTCAGGGAAGTGCATCAGGGCTTCTTGGCGGCACGGGGCTACCCAATCCCTCCTGGACGCCTGGCGCCACCAATCCCGATGTTTCTCAGGCGACGATCGGTGGAACGATCTGCGTCAGCGGCTACACGAGAACGATTCGTCCATCTACCACTTATACGAACAACCTGAAGAAGTGGCAGGTTGGTACGGGCTATTCCGTCGAAGGTGTTGCAAGCCTCTCGCAGTACGAAGAGGACCATCTCGTTCCACTTGAGCTAGGAGGACATCCGAAAGCGGTTGCGAATCTCTGGCCAGAGCCGTGGTGGGGCACTTTCAATGCTCACCTGAAGGACAAGCTCGAGAATCTTCTCCACCGCCTCGTCTGCAACGGAAGAATCAGTCTCGGAAGCGCCCAGTCAATCTTCATGACGAATTGGGTCGACGGCTACAAGTTCTTCTATGGAGATCCCACTCCAACCACTACAACGACGATCTACATCCCACCACCGCCACCGCCGGCTTCGTGCTATCCCCTTTCTTCGGGGGGCAATTGCTACCAAGCGGGCCAGCTCTGTGCATCGGCGTCTCACAACACCTACGGCATCGCCGGCAACGGCTCGCGGATTTACTGCCGAT
>CAWUMT010000145.1:0-4213 GCA_963923735.1 uncultured Acidimicrobiales bacterium | reverse complement strand
TTCGGAGTTCATGGTTCTGGCGCTCATCATCGCCCTGGCCACCTACTGCAACCGACGGCCCGACGGACTGAGCCTCCGAGACGTCTCACGGCTGTTGTTGATGGCGGCCTTCCCCATGGCGCTCGTGATCATCCAGCCTGACCTCGGCACGGTGATCATCATGGCCATCGTCACGGTGACCCTGATGGCAGTGGCCGGATTGCCCGGGCGGATCCTGATCTGGCTGCTGGTCGCAACGGTGGTGGCCATCTTCATCGCCATCGAGGGAGGCCTGCTCTCGGCGTACCAGCTCCATCGCCTGACTAGTTTCTTGAACCAGTCCTCGACTGATCCGAATGCCCAAGCAAGCATTTACAACGTCCGCCAGGCCAAAGCCGCTATCGGCGCTGGCGGATGGTTCGGAGCGGGCCTCGGTCATGGAGCGTTGACCAACCTCGGGTACGTCCCTGAACAGCAGACGGACTTCATCTTCACCGCCGTGGGAGAGCAGCTCGGCTTCCTCGGTACCACCGCCGTACTCGCCCTGCAGGCGGGGATTGCCTATCGGGTGCTCAAAGCAGCGATGGGCGCCAAGGACATGCTGGGTCGGCTGATCTGTGCCGGGGTGTTCGCCTTCTTCTGCTTCTCGGTGTTCCAGAATGCAGGGATGACGATGGGGATCATGCCGGTGACCGGTATTCCGATGCCGTTCCTGTCTTACGGCGGTTCGGCGACACTGGTGTTTTTCTCGGCGATCGGTCTCGTGCTTTCGGTGGAGGCCCGCCGTGGGGGATGAGGAGACCATGGCAACGTTTCGGGTGATGGACTTGGTCGACGTTTCAGTGCCGCTTCCTGCCCAGCACGCTGTCGTACTGCTGGCCGAGGCCGAGGCACCGCATCGTTCCTACTCATTCCCGATCGGACTAGCGGAGGGTGCGGCCCTCATGGCGGCGGTCGAGCGCAGCGCAGGCGCGCGTCCCTCCACGCACGAACTCTTCGCTCAAGTGCTGGCGCACCTCAGTGCCGACGTGATCGCGGTTCGGCTCGTCGAGGAGCATGACGGGGTGGTCCACGCGGAGTTGGACCTGATGACCCGCCAGGGACGAGAAGTCCTCGAGTGCCGGCCCTCCGACGGCCTCATCCTTGCCGTACGCCAGGGTGTGCGTGCACCGATCCTGTTGGACGAACGCCTCTTCGGCTGAACAACCTCAGCTCTCTGAGGAGGCCCGAGCGGCATGGCGCGGGCGACCCGAGGCGACGGCATCGTCGGCCATCCAGTCGGGACCGGTCTCGTCCGAGATCCGCATCAAGATGGCGATGAGGATGTAGTTGGCCACCAACGAAGAGCCTCCACGCGCAGCGAACGGCAGCGTGATGCCGGTCAGCGGGAGGATCCGCAGGATGCCCGCCATGATGAAGAACGCCTGAAATCCGATGATCAAGGTCAGACCGCAGGCCACCAGGCGGGCGAAGTCAGAGCGGGCACGCTGGGCGATGTGGAAGCCGGCGCCCACGATGAGGGCGAAAGTGATCACCAGCACGCCGGTGCCCATGAATCCGAGCTCCTCGCCGATGGCGGTGTAGATCATGTCGGAGGTCAGGTACGAGACGTAGAGCCCTGCCTGTCCGAGACCAAGGCCGGTTCCACCGACTCCACCGGCGCCGAGTGAGTACCAGGATTGGACGAGTTGGCCGCCGTTGGTGGTGGCGTACTTCCAGGGATTCAGCCAGATGTCGATCCGATCGGCAACGTGGGGGAACAGATTGATGGCGACCACGGCGCCGACGACCAGCAGTACGAGCCCGACCAGCAGGTAGATCGCACGTCCCGTCGCCACCCAAAGCATCGAGATGAACAGGGCGAACAGAAGCATGGCGAAGCCCACGTCGTTCTCAGCACCGAGCACGGCGATGGCGAAGAACCAGGCGCCGAGGATCGGGATGAGGGGACGAGGGTCGAGGACGAGGCGATCGCCGACCCGTGCAGTAGGGATCGAAAGCAACTCTTTGTTGTCGGCGAAGTAGGACGCGAAGAAGATCACCAGCAGGAGTTTGGCGATCTCGATCGGCTGGAACTGCAGGAACGAGCCGAAGTGAATCCAGAGCCGAGCTCCGTTGATGTTCTCGCCGATCCCGGGAACCACGGGCAGCACCATCAGGACCACGGCCAAGAGCAGGAGGAGATAGCGATAGCGATCAAGGTCACGGGACCGCTTGATGAAGAGCAGGGTGGCGACGTAAAGCGCTGCGCCGATCAGTGTCCAGGTGGCCTGCAGCTGCGCGGCGGGAGGGTTCCAGCGAACGATCTCGACATACCCGATGCCATTGAGCAGTGCTGCAAGCGGGAGCAGGACGGGGCTGGCATGAGGGACGAGCCATCGGTTGGCCACGTGGACGGCGAGCGTGAGGACAAGGACGATTCCGAGGAAGGACACCGCGTTGGGCGGCATGTGTCCCTTTGCCCCAAGTGCGGCGAGGGAGTAGAGCCCAGCGATGATGGCCCAGACGAACAGCAACATCCCAAGTTCGGCACGTCGACGAGGCTTGGGAATTCGCTCGAAACGGGGGAACCATGTGGCGCGCGACGAGGAGGTCAAGTCCTCCTGAAGGGCTGTGCTCGCCATTGGGTCAGCGTACCTTCGCCTGTAGTCTCTCCAGCGGAGGGCTGGCCTCCGTAGGCAGAAGGAGCAAGATGACCCTCGAGGACACGACGGCGGCTTCCACGCCGATGCCGGTCCCCGCGGAAGGCATCGACGGTCCAGAGGCATTCGGACCCCAGCGCTTCCAGAACCGTGAACTCTCCCGGCTGTCCTTCGGTGGTCGACTGTTGGACCTTGCCGAGGACCCGAGCGTGGCCCTCCTCGAACGAGTCAAGTTCGTGGCCATCTTCGCCGAGCTGCTCGACGAGTTCTTCCAGGTCCGCGTCACGGGCCTGGAAGACCAGGTCGCCGCGGGCGTGCACACACGATCAAACGATGGGCTCCGGCCTGCCGAGCAGCTCCGTGCCATCCGGGACCGGGTTCTTGAGCTCAGCTCGCGACAGGACCGGATCTTCCTCGACCAGCTTGTCCCCGCACTCGCGCAAGCGGGGATTCACTTCTCGAGCTGGGATGAACTCGACGAAGAGGATCGCCAGTTCCTCGACGACACCTTCCATCGTCAGATCTTCCCGGTGCTCACCCCGCTGGCGGTCGACCCCGGCCATCCCTTCCCCAACATCTCGAACCTCTCACTCAACCTGGCCGTCCAGGTCGAGGACCCGAGCTCTGGCGAGCACCGAATCGCACGGGTCAAGGTCCCGCCGGTCCTGCCGCGCTTCGTGGTGATGCCCGACGGCGAACGTTTCGTGCCACTCGAGCTCGTCATCGCTGAGCACCTCGCCGAACTGTTCCCAGGTATGCGAGTCGGTCATCACGAGGCCTTCCGAGTGACTCGCAATGTGGACCTGACCCTGGAAGAGGACGAAGCCGACGACCTTCTCGAGGCCCTCGAGGTGGAGCTTCGACGGAGCCGCTTCGGTCGGACCGTACGTCTCGAGATCACTCCCGAAGCGAATGCAGAGATCCGGGACCTGCTGATGCGAGAACTTGAGCTTGGTCCCCAGAGCGTCTATCCACTTGAGGCCCCTTTGGCGCTCGGTGGGCTCTGGGCGCTGCATGGCCTTGATCGCCCTGACCTGCTCGAGGAGCCGTGGAGCCCGGTGGTGCCCGCCGTCCTGCGTTCGCCAGAAGGGGAGTCGGTCGACCTCTTCGAATTGCTCCGTGGCCAGGACCTCTTGGTCCACCACCCCTATGAGTCCTTCGCTGCCACCGTCGAGGCCTTCATTGCGCAGGCAGCGGTGGACCCTGACGTGCTTGGGATCAAGCAGACCCTGTATCGAACCTCGGGTGACAGCCCGATCGTTGCTTCGCTGATCCGTGCTGCAGAGGCGGGCAAGCAGGTGGCTGCCCTCGTCGAACTCAAGGCGCGGTTCGACGAGGAGGCCAATATCGGGTGGGCCAAGGCGCTCGAAGATGCCGGTGTGCACGTGGTCTACGGGATCATGGGCTTCAAGACGCACTCGAAGACGGCACTGGTCCTGCGCAGGGAAGACGGTGAGGTCCGTCGCTACTGCCACGTCGGCACGGGCAACTACAACTCGAAGACGGCCAAGATCTACGAGGACGTCGGGCTTCTCACCACCGATGAGGATCTCGCCGCCGACGTCGGCGACCTTTTCAACTACCTGACCGGC
>CAWUMT010000144.1:0-4248 GCA_963923735.1 uncultured Acidimicrobiales bacterium | reverse complement strand
CCTCTCTGGTCTCGTGGGCTCGGAGATGTGTATAAGAGACAGCCCAAGAAGGATGGCTGACGCCCGACTCAGGTGGCGACGATGACCGGGACGATCATCGGCCGCTGACGAGTCTTCGTCCCAACGAAGCGACCGAGCGAGCGCCGGGCGACCTTGTTGAGCGACTCGATGTCGTGGGTTCCCTCACTGAGTGCCTTGAGGAGCGCAGCGGCGACCTCCTTGGCTGCCTCAACACTCAGGAGCTCCTCGGGATGCTTGCCAGCCCACCCTCTGGTCAGGACTTCGGGTCCACCCAGGATCTCCTTCGTCTTCAGGTCCACAGAGGCCACCACCATGACCATGCCCTCGGAGGCCAGCACCTGGCGGTCCCGCAGGATCCCGTGATCCACGTCCGAAGCGGCTCCGTCCACGTAGAGATACCCCGCTGGCACCTCTGAGGTCTTTCGGACACCCTTGTCATCGAGCACCACCACGTCGCCGTCCTCGGCGAGGACGATGTTGTCTGACGCCACCCCCATCGACTCGGCCAGCTGCGCGTGGTGGAGCAAGTGGCGGTACTCCCCGTGGATGGGCACGAAGCAGTCCGGCCTCGTCAGGCTCAACAGGGTCGAGAGCTCGCCACGCCGAGCGTGACCTGAGACGTGGACGGCCTCATGGGCTGAATGGATGACCTCCGCACCGCGACGGTGGAGATCGTCGATCACCCGACCCACAGACCACTCGTTCCCGGGGATCGGATGCGCCGAGACGATCACCGTGTCGGTGGGTCCCAGCTCGATGAACTTCGACTGTCCGGCCGCCATGAGGCTCAATGCCGCAAGGGGCTCGCCCTGGGAGCCGGTGGAGAGCACGCAGACCCGGCCCGGCTCGAGTCCATCGATCTCGGTGATGTCGATGAGCACCCCATCGGGAACGTGCAGGATGCCGAGCTTACGAGCAAGTTCCACGTTGTTCTTCATGGATCGACCCAGGGTGGCGACCCGGCGGCCGCATGAGACGGCGGCGTCGATCGCCTGCTGGATCCGGTGCAGGTGCGAGGCGAAGCAGGCCACGATCAGCCGGCGGTCGGGCCGCATGACGAAGAGCCGACGGAGGGTCTCGCCCACCGAGGACTCCGACTCGGTGAATCCGGGTTCCTCGGCATTGGTGGAGTCCGAGAGCAGCAGTCGGATCCCCTTGGTGGCGGCGAGCTCACCGATGCGTGCCAAGTCAGTGCGACGGCCATCGACTGGGTTGAGATCGATCTTGAAGTCTCCCGAGTGCAGGATCACGCCTTGAGGGGTGTGGTACGCCGTGGCGAACGCCGAGGGCACCGAGTGGGTGATGGGGATGAACTCCACGTCGATTGGCCCGATGCGGACCACGGCGCCATCAGCCACCTCGTGGAACGTGGCCTTGTCCTTCAGGCCAGCTTCGCGGACGCGGAACGAGGCGATGCCACAGGTCAACGGTGCGCCGTAGATCGGCGCCTCGAGGTCTCGGAGCAGATAGGACAATCCGCCCACATGGTCCTCGTGTCCGTGGGTCAGGATGATCCCGTCGACGCGATCGGCGTTCTCCCGAAGGAAGGTCAGATCGGGCAGGACGAGGTCGACGCCCGGCATGTCGGGTTCGGGGAACATGATGCCGACGTCGATGACCAGCAGGCGTCCTTCGACCTCGATGACGGCGCAGTTGCGTCCGATCTCGCCGAGGCCACCGAGGAAGATGACTCGGACGGCGGAGGGTTCAGCCACGCGAGGCGACCAGGCGCCCGACGAGCGCTGCGGCGGCTGCGTCGAGCTCAGGGTCCTCAGGGACCATGGGCAGGCGGCAACGGCCGACCTTGATGCCCAGCGCCCGCAGGACTGCCTTGGAAGGCTCTGGGTTCGGCCAGCGCTCGGATCCCTCGAAGTCGTAGTGCTCGATCAGCGCAGCGTTGAGCGCCGTCGCCTCTGCGACGTTGCCCGCCGCGAAGGCTTCGAGCGCCGCACGCATCTCGACACCCACCCAGTGGGATGCCACCGAGATCACCCCCACCGCACCCACCGACATCAGCGGGATCGTGAGGGAATCATCTCCTGAGTACATCTCGAAGTTCGCCGGGGTCTGCGCCAGGAGGGCCGCGGCGTTGGGAACGTCCCCCGACGCCTCCTTGACCCCAACGATGTTGGCGTGACTGGCGCTCAGCGACAGGATCGTCTCCTTGGCGATCTTGCGTCCGGATCGTGCGGGGATGTCGTAGAGGATGACCGGGAGTGAGGTGGCCTCGGCGCAGGCAGCGAAGTGAGCACGCAGACCCGCCTGGGACGGTCGGTTGTAATAGGGGGTGACGGCGAGGATCCCGTCGGCACCGAGCTCCTGAGCCTTTGCCGTGAGCATGATCGAGTGCGCAGTGTCGTTCGTGGTCGTCCCGGCGATCACCGGGACGCTCACCGACTCGGCCACCACCTTGATCAGTTCGCAGCGCTCCTCGTCAGTGAGGACCGGTGACTCACCCGTCGTCCCGGCCACCACGAGCCCGTCGGAGCCGTTGGCCACCAACCAGCGAGCGAGCTCCGCAGAGGCATCAAGGTCCAGTGCCCCCTCCTCGTCGAAGGGGGTGACCATCGCCGTGAGCACACGGCCGAATCGCGGGGCGCTGAGTGACATTGCCGCCCAACCTAGCAGTGGACCTCGCAGTCGCCGTGGTGTGGCACGGGCCAGAAGGGAGCCTCAGTCGAGCAGTGCGCGCTCGGCGGGACCCGTCTCTGCAGCCAGGTCGACCTCGGCGACGGTGTCGATGAAGTCCTCGAAGACGATGACGCCCATGTCGGTGAATCGGTCTCGCAGCCACCCGTCGCCAGCGTCAAGGAGGCCGAGCTTCTTGCAGTTCGGCACGATCTTCGAGAACAAGAGGGACTGGAACTCGAGACGCCCCGCATCATGTGACGCGACGATCGCCGCATCCTTGGGGCTGACCCCCATGCGGTCCCACACCTCCTGGGCGGCAAGTCGGTCGCGCATGCGCAGCGCAGCCTCGAAGGCGAACTCCTGGCGGTCGCGCAACTCCGTCGCGCTCATGTCCTGGTACACCTCTTGGAGAGACAGCACACCGAATGCCACATGGCGGGCTTCATCGGCCATCACGTAGCGAAGCAGTTGTTTGAGCAGCGGGTCACGAGTCGTCTGGTGCAGGAAGCCGAACGCGGCGAGAGCAAGGCCCTCCACCATGATCTGCATGCCGAGGTAGGTGAGGTCCCATCGGGAGTCGGCCAGGATGTCGTCAAGCAGCATGCCGAGGTGCGCGTTCATCTGGTAGTGCCCGTTGAGCTTGGTGTCGAGGTACCGGCTGAAAACCTCGACGTGGCGTGCCTCATCCATCACCTGGGTGGCGGCGTAGTACTTCGCATCAATCCACGGGACAGTCTCGACGATCTTGGCCGTGCACAGCAGGGCGCCTTGCTCCCCGTGGAGGAACTGGCTGAGCATCCAGTTCTGGTACTCCATGTTGAGCTGCACCCACTCGTCTCGCCCCCACGAGGCGAGTGCGGTGTGCGCGAGATCAATCGACCCGACGGGACCGGTGGCTCCCTCGTCATAGGCCATCTGCGCCAGGTGCTCTTGGTCGACCTCGGTCTCCCAAGGCAGATCGGTGCTGCCGTTCCACTGGGTCCGCTTGGCCTTCTCGTAGAGCTTGTCGAGTCCGCTGCGCGCGCCCTTGGCGTAGTCCCAGGTGAATTCTGCGGGGCAGTGGTCCTCCACGATGTGGCGGCCATCCGGTTCGAGCGCACCGATCTGCGTGAAGATCGCCTCGAGGTCATTGATGTCGGTTCGCCCGATCAGCTCCTCGTTCGAGTGGAACTCTCGCGTCTCGTCAGTCATCGCCATTTCACTTACCTTCCTTCGTTCGCACGCTGAGCACTCAGCGCCTCGAGGCTGGGGGCCACATGACGGGCCACCAGGGCTTCGACGTCCGATCGGTCTGAGAGGTGCAGCTCGCCGTCAGGGCCGAACAGGTAACTCAGACCGACCCGCACCGTGAGCTCTGCAGCCCGGCCCGCAGCGTCGGGCTCCATCTGTCGGGCATAGAACGGCCAGAGGAAGTCCGAGCCGATCTCAAGGGCGGACTGGAGCCCCTCGAAGGTGACGGCAGCTCCGAACGTGCCGGTGCGCTCGGCGAGCAGCATCGCCAATGCGGATTCCGGGTCGAGTCGCTGAGCGGCCTCCACGAGGAACTCGACGCAGGTCTCTTCTGCGGAGTTCGCACAGGAGAGCTCTGCGGAGAGC
>CAWUMT010000143.1:0-4264 GCA_963923735.1 uncultured Acidimicrobiales bacterium | reverse complement strand
ATGCCTCCCAGGTCGTCGTCACCAACGGCGGCAAGCACGCCATCTACAACACCTTCGCCACGCTGCTCGATCCGGGCGACGAGGTGATCATCCCCGCGCCCTACTGGACCACCTACCCCGAAGCCGCCGCGCTCTGTGGCGGAGTTCCAGTGATCGTCGAGACGGACGAGACCACTGGGTTCTTGGCTTCGGTTGATCAGCTCGAGGCGGCCTGGACACCCAACACCAAGGTGCTGGTCTTCTGCTCACCCTCGAACCCGACCGGCGGGGTCTACAGCCCCGAGCAGGTCGACGCCATCGGCGCCTGGGCCGCCGAGCGCGGCGTGTGGGTACTGGCCGATGAGATCTATGAGCACCTGCTCTACGACGGCGCCGAGCTCGCCTCGCTGCCGCAGCGCTGCGGGCAACTGAGCGACAAGTGGGTCATCACCAACGGGGTGGCCAAGACCTATGCGATGACCGGATGGCGTGTGGGCTGGATGATCGGCCCCGCCGATGTGATCGCCGCGGCCACCAACCTGCAGTCCCAGATGACGTCCAATGTCTCGAACGTGGCCCAGCGAGCGGCCCTCGCTGCGGTGGAGGGCCCACTCGATGCGGTGGTCGAGATGCGCACGGCCTTCGACCGGCGCCGAAAGACCATGGTCGAGATGCTTAACGCCATCGAGGGCGTGACCTGCCCGACCCCCAAGGGGGCCTTCTACTGCTTCCCCTCGGTCAAGGGCCTCCTCAACCGTCCCTTCCGGGGCCGGACGGCGACCACCTCAGCAGAGCTGGCCGAGCTGATCATCGACGAGGTCAAGGTGGCCGTAGTGCCCGGCGAGGCTTTCGGGGCCCCCGGTTACGTGCGGCTCTCCTATGCGCTCTCGGACGAGGAGCTCGTCAAGGGGATCACCCGGCTCCAGGAGCTCTTCGCCGGCTGAGCGACCCTGCTGGGTCTTCTAGAATCGAGGGTTCCCGCCCCCAAGGAGCCCTTCGTGTCCCGAGTCCTCGTCACCGAGAAGATCGCCCAGCCCGGCCTCGACCAGTTGGCCGCCGCCGGCCATGAGGTCGACGTGCAGCTCGACCTCACTCCTGAGCAGCTGCTCGAGGCCATCAAGGGCGCACACGCCCTGATCATCCGCTCGGCCACCACCGTGACCGCTGAGGTCCTCGAGGCAGGACGCGACCTGATCGTGGTGGGACGTGCGGGAATCGGACTCGACAACGTGGACGTGCCCAAGGCAACCGAACTCGGCGTGATGGTGGTCAACGCGCCCCAGTCGAACATCCTCTCGGCCGCCGAGCAGGCTATGGCACTGCTCCTGGCGCAGGCTCGCAACACCCCCCAGGCCCACGCCGCACTCGTGCAGGGCAAGTGGGAGCGCTCCAAATGGGAGGGAGTCGAGCTCTACGGCAAGACCCTCGCCGTGGTCGGCCTCGGCCGCATCGGTGCGCTCGTGGCCCAGCGGGCCATGGCCTTCGGAATGCGCCTCGTGGCCTACGACCCCTTCGTCTCGCCTGATCGGGCCAAGACCATGGGCATCGAGCTGATGAGCCTCGACGACGCGTTGGCCCAGGCGGACTTCATCACCATCCACCTGCCCAAGAACAAGGACACGATGGGCCTGTTCAACGCTGAGACGCTCAAGAAGTGCAAGCAGGGCGTGCGCATCATCAACACGGCACGCGGTGGGATCATCGACGAGGCCGATCTCGCCGAGGCCATCAAGTCAGGACACATCGGCGGTGCGGGCATCGACGTGTTCGCCACTGAGCCCACCACCGAGTCGCCGCTCTTCGAGCTGCCCCAGGTGGTCGTCACCCCGCACCTCGGAGCCTCCACCATCGAGGCGCAGGACAAGGCCGGCGCGACGATCGCCGAGATGGTCGAGCTCGCACTCGCGGGCGACTTCGTGCCCTACGCCGTCAACGTGGCCGCCGGTGACGTCTCTGAGGTCGTGCGTCCCTTCATGGGCCTCGCCGAACAGCTGGGTCGCTTCTTCGGGGGCCTCCAGGAGGACAACGCCACCAAGCTCGAGATCTCCTATCAGGGCGAGCTGGCCGGCCACGGCACCGGCATCCTGACGCTCTCGATCTTGAAGGGCCTCTTCGGGGTCTCGACCGACGAGCCCGTCTCCTACGTCAACGCTCCGCAGCTGGCCGAGGCCCGTGGTCTTGTGATCGAGGAGACCTCCTCGACGACGAGCCCCGACTACGTGAACCTGATCACGGTGTCCTCAGGTGAGCACTCGGTCTCAGGCACGCTGGCCACGGTGGGCACCCGGGTCGAGGCCCGGATCGTCGCCGTCGACGGCCACGGCATCGACTTGGCCCCGGCCGCCAACATGGTCGTGGTGCGCAACGACGACCGCCCTGGCTGTATCGGCGTGGTGGGCACCGTCCTCGGTGCCGCTGACGTGTCGATCTCAGCTATGGCCGTGGCGCCCAACAAGGGCCAGGGCACTGCACTGATGGTCCTTGCGGTGGAGAACCCGATCGCCGAGGAGACCCTCGCGGCTCTCCGGGGTGGCGAGGGCATCACCACCGTGCACCAGATCAGCCTCTGAAGCTGATCACGGGGAATGAGGTGCTCAGGCGCCTCGCTTGAGGGGCACCTCAGGCCAGGTGTCGAACGAGCCGGAGAGCTCCTTGCCCTGATCGACGGCCGCCTGGACGTCCCTCGACGCACGCATCTTGACGACCGCCACCACGGCGGCGCCCAGCAGGGCGAGGAGTCCGGCGAGCAGGGCGATCTTGAGAGTGTGGCGCATGGTGTCCAGCGTACTTCGGGGGCTCGGCCCCAGGGGTTGGATCGGCGCCGAGGTCCCGCTAACATTGAGGCCAATGACCACCGCACACGTCCTGCTGCTTACCTAGCGGCGAGCGCCACACTGCGCTCGCCTGGCAGCCTCCTGCGCCGATGCGCAGGGGGTTTTTTGTTGGGCGGATTCAAGAGCGCAGGGGCCTCTCCCAAGGATTGCAGTGGGCGTCAAGGAGCAGAAGATGACCATCACCGGCAAGGACCAGATCACCGGGGCGATGCCTCACGAGCGCTACAAGCCCGTGATGCCGCTCAACCTCGATGACCGAACGTGGCCCAACCGCGTCCTGACCAAGGCGCCCCGTTGGTGCTCAGTCGACCTTCGTGATGGCAACCAAGCCCTCATCGACCCGATGGACCCTGAGCGCAAGATGGCGATGTTTAAGCTCTTGCTCGATCTGGGGTTCAAGGAGATCGAGGTGGGGTTCCCCTCGGCCTCCCAGACCGACTTCGACTTCACACGCCAGATCATCGAGGAGGGTCTCATCCCTGACGGGGTGACGATCCAGGTGCTCGTCCAATGCCGCGAGGACCTGATCCGGCGGACCTTCGAGGCGATCAAGGGTGCGAAGTCCGTGATCGTCCACTTCTACAACTCGACCTCGACGCTCCAGCGTCGCGTGGTGTTCCGCTTGGACAAGGAGGGGATCGTCGAGATCGCCACCAACGGCGCCAAGCTGATCAAGGAACTCTCCGCCGAGCTCGGGGACCAGGACGTGACCTTCGAGTACTCGCCCGAGTCCTTCACGGGCACCGAGCCTGAGTTCGCCGTCGAGGTCTGCGAAGCGGTCATGGACGTGATCGAGCCCACTCCCGAGCGGCCCCTGATCCTCAACCTCCCGGGCACCGTCGAGCACTACACCCCGAACATCTACGCGGACGTCATCGAGTGGTTCTGTCGCACCATCAAGAACCGTGACTCGCTGATCATCTCGCTGCACCCCCACAACGACCGGGGCACCGCGGTGGCCGCCGCCGAGCTCGGCGTCTTGGCCGGAGCGGATCGAGTGGAGGGCACGCTGTTCGGAAACGGCGAGCGCACCGGCAACGTCGACGTGGTCACCCTGGCGCTGAACCTGTTCTCCCAGGGCGTGGACCCCGAGCTCGACTTCAACGACATCACCAAGGTCCGCCGGATCGCCGAGTCGTCGAACCGGCTGCCCGTCCACCCTCGACACCCCTACGCCGGCGACCTCGTCTACACCGCCTTCTCGGGCTCCCATCAGGACGCCATCAAGAAGGGAATGGCCGACATCGGGGATGAGTACGAGGCCTGGGAGGTTCCCTACCTTCCCATCGACCCCAAGCACACGGGCCGGAGCTACGAGGCCATCATCCGGGTGAACTCCCAGTCCGGCAAGGGTGGCGTCGCCTACCTGATGGACACTGAGTACGGTCTCGACCTCCCACGCAAGCTGTCTCTTATACACATCTCCGAGCCCACGAGACCAGAGAGGATCT
>CAWUMT010000142.1:0-4268 GCA_963923735.1 uncultured Acidimicrobiales bacterium | reverse complement strand
CCCCGAGCCGGTCCGCCTGGCCCTCGAGGCCAAGTTCGCTGACGGAGGCGACGAGTGAGCGATCACTACGACGAGTTCGACGAGTACGAGACCTACGACGATCCCGCCCCGCTGGTTCCTCAAGGCGACGTCGAGTCCTTGCTCCGCCAGGCCATCGACGTGGTGGCCACGGCCAAGCCCATGCCGCTCTCGGCGTCGGTGCTCATCAGTCGCGAAGAGGTGCTCGGTCTGCTTGAGGCAGTGGCCGAGCAGCTCCCCGAAGAGCTCCGCCAAGCCCGTTGGCTGCTGCGTGACCGCGAGCAGTTCATGGCCGAGCGCCAGCGTGAGGCCGATGAGCTGATCGAGGAGGTCAAGGCCCAGGCAGAGCGCATGGTCTCTCGGACCGAGCTCGTCCGTGAGGCGAAGCACACCGCGCAGCGCATCGTCGACGAGGCCGATGAGACCTCGCGTCGTCTGCGCCACGAGGCTGACGACTACTGCGACCAGAAGCTCGCCGGCATGGAGATCGTGCTCAACCGCGTGCTCAAGACCGTGGTGGCCGGACGCGAGCGCCTCCAGCCCGTGCTCGACGCACCGCTCGATGAGGAGGCCGAGGACCTCGACGTGGCCGAGCGCCACGATCAGTTCTTCGACCAGGACCTCAGCTGAGCAGTGGGGGCGAGCCCCTTCCTCGTCAGCGTCGCCCGACTGCGCCATCAGCTCGGCGCCGTCGCCCCGTGTGCGCTCGAGGGCCCTTTCGATCCCGACGGAGAGCTTGCCGCGGTCTCGCCCGGTGAGTCCGAGGTGCCCTCCGGCGGCATCGCCCGTTTCGACGGCCAGCTCGAGTCGATCCCCAAGGGTGTGGTCGTCACCGGTGTGGTCACGAGCCCCTGGGCGGGGGAGTGCCGCCGCTGTGCCGGCGAGGTCACCGGTGAGGTGCGTGTCACGGTGCGAGAGCGCTACCTCGAGGGCGTCGGCCCCGAGGACGAGGAGGCCTACGGCTTCGAGGGGGACCTGATCGATCTCGGCCCCATGGTCCGAGACGCCGTGGTCCTCGAGCTCCCCTTGGCCCCGCTGTGCCGGGAGGACTGCAAGGGGCTCTGCGTCCAGTGTGGAGCGGACCTCAATGAGGGAGCCTGCTCCTGCGAGGCGCCCCTCGATCCCCGGTGGGCTAGCCTTGAAGCCTTGCGCCAGCCCGAAGAGGGCTGAGTCGCAGCAACTCGGTGGCTGGCTGGCCTAGGCTTGTCCCTCCACTGGCGAACCCCTCGACCACGCAGAAGAAGAGACAAGAACATGGCTGTCCCCAAGCGAAAGACCTCGAAGGCCAAGGGCCGGAGCCGCATGGCCTCCGCATGGCGTCTTGAACTGCCCTCGCGCAGCGTCTGCCCGCACTGCCACACCGCCAAGACCCCGCACGTGGTCTGCCCCAACTGCGGCTGGTACAAGGGCCGTCAGGCCATCGAGGTCGACTGAGTTGACCTCGCTCGCGTCGCTGCCCGTCGCAGTCGACGCCATGGGGGGCGACAAGGCCCCTCATGAGATCGTTCAGGGCGCCCGTGCGGCCAAGGACGAGTTCGGCATCGACATCGTCCTCGTCGGTCCACCCGACCAGGTCGGTGACACCCTCGGCCTCGAGCTCGTTGCGTGCACCGAGGTCATCGGCATGGATGAAGACCCCGCGCAAGGGGTCCGCCGCAAGAAGGACTCCTCGCTGGTCCGCGCCGCAGAGCTGGTGCGCGACGACCAGGCCTGCGCGATGGTCTCGGCCGGCAACACCGGTGCCACCATGGCCGCCGCACTGCTGCGGATGGGTCGGATCAAGGGCGTGAACCGCCCCTGCATCGCCACGCCGCTTCCTCGCCCGGGCCGCACGCCCGGCGTGCTGGTCGACGCAGGTGCCAACGCCGAGTGCACCCCCCAGATGCTGCTGCAGTTCGCCCAGATGGCGTCCGCGTTCTCGAAGGCCCGCCACGGCACCGAAGTCCCCAAGGTGGGCCTGCTCTCGATCGGAGAGGAGTCCTCCAAGGGGACCCCGCTGGTCAAGGAGACCCACGCCCTGCTCGCCGGCCCCGGCGCAGGCGTCGAGTTCTTCGGCAACGTCGAGGGGCGCGACCTGCTCGATGCGCCGGTCGACGTGGTGGTGACCGACGGCTTCACGGGGAACGTGGCCCTGAAGTCCCTCGAGGGAGCGCTCAAGTTCCTCGTGGACCAGCTGCTCGGGATCTTCGGCACCAACGAGGAGACCCAGGCGGCCGCCGCCACCCTGATGCCGCACCTCCTGCCACTGATGGCCGAGATGGACCCTGAGGGAGCAGGTGGCGCGATGCTGCTCGGCCTCGACGGGGTGTGCATCATCAGCCACGGTTCGTCCTCCGCACTGGCCATGAAGAACGCCATCAAGGTCGGTCACGACCTCGCCGTGGCGGGCATCACCGAGGACCTCCGGGCCGCAATCGGCGGCTGAGATCCGCCGCTTCTCAAGAGGCGGCCGGTAGGGTGGGCGCTTAGCTCCCGTTCTCTTGGAGGAATGCCGCCGTGCCTGCTGAGACTCACACCTCCCAGGGCCCCATGGACCGTGGTGCCGTCTTTGACCTGATCCGCGAGCAGCTTGCGGACATCCTCGAGATCGAGCCTGGTTCGATCTCAGAGGGTTCCTCCTTCGCCGAGGACCTCGACGCTGACTCCCTCGCCCTCATCGAGCTGGTCGAGGCTCTCGAAGAGGAGCTCTCGGAGCGCTCCACGGGCTTCCGCATCGACGACGAGGACCTCGAGGACCTCAAGACCGTGCGCGACGCGGTCGACTACGTCTCCGCCAAGCTCGAGGCTGGCTGAGCTGCCCACCATCGTGACCGAGTCTGCTCGGGACCTGGCTCGTCGGCTCGATCTCTCCTTGGGGGATGAGAGCCTGCTGGACCTCGCCCTGGTGCATCCGAGCCGGGCGCTCGAGGGCGCAGTGGCGTCGAATCAGCGCCTTGAGTTCCTCGGCGACGCCGTGGTGGACCTTGTCATCGGCGAGGCGCTCTTCCTCGCCCACCCGGACCTGGACGAGGGCAAGATGTCCAAGGCCCGCATCGCCTTGGTCAACGAGGGGACATTGGCCGAACTGGCCCGGGGCCTCGGGCTCGGCGAACTGCTCGTCATGGGCAAGGGAGCCGAGCGTGCCGGGGATGCCGAACTCGACTCGGTTCTCGCCGACGCCTTCGAAGCAGTCATCGGTGCGGTCTACCTCGCAGCAGGGCTCGATGAAGCTCGCCGGGTGATCCTCACCCAGATGGGCGGCCGCCTCGAGCAGGCCGCGGCGGACCCCGGATCGTGGGACTTCAAGAGTCGGATGAACGAGTGGGCCCAGGCTCATGAGGGTGCCAGCTGCACCTATGAGGTCCACCAGAGTGGCCCGGAGCATCGCCCTTCGTTCACCGCCACGGTGTCGGTTGCCGGGCGAACGATCGCGTCGGGTGAAGGCCGCTCGAAGAAGCAGGCCGAAGCTGCTGCAGCTCGTGCCGCATGGGAGGAGGTCGGCGATGCCTGAGCTGCCCGAGGTAGAGACGATCCGTCAGGAACTGGCCAAGGAGGTGGTCGGCCGCAAGATCAAGTCCGTGGCCGTCACCAACTCCAAGGTGCTCAAGCGGCACAAGGACGCCAAGGACTTCCGAGGACGCCTTGAGGGCCGGACCATCAAGTCGGTGTCACGTCTGGGCAAGTACCTCGTGATGGGACTCGACAACGGCGAGCACCTCGTGATCCACCTCGGCATGTCGGGCCAACTGCGCAAGGCGAAGTCGGCCAAGGAGGCCAAGGAGAAGCACACCCACGTGGTCATCGTCTTCACCCAGGGCGGTGAGCTGCGCTACGTGGATCCGAGGACCTTCGGCGAGCTCTTCGTCTCGTCCCCGCCGCCGGAGGGGACCAAGGTCGACATCTCGCCCACCGCCCAGGTGGCCATGGGCGGCGAGGGCAACGCGCTGCGGGCCCAGGTGCCCGAGCTCGCCCACCTCGGCTTTGACCCGGTTGAGGACACCATGAGCTGGGAGCGCTTCGGGGTGATCCTTCGCCATCACAAGATGGGGGTCAAGAACCTCCTCATGGATCAGGACATCATCTCGGGCATCGGCAACATCTACTCCGACGAGACCCTCTTCGCCGCCGGTCTGCGCTACGACCGCGAGACCGACTCGCTCTCGACCACCGAGGTGCGTCGACTGTGGCGATCGATGGTCGAGATCCTCGCCGAGGCCATCAAGCACGGTGGCTCGACCCTGTCGGACAGCCAGTACGTGGACCTCTTTGGC
>CAWUMT010000141.1:0-4285 GCA_963923735.1 uncultured Acidimicrobiales bacterium | reverse complement strand
ACCGTGCTTGGTCCGGCAGAACACGATGGCGCGACCCAGCTCGTCGATGGCCTTGGCGCAGGTCGCAACCCGGTCCTCGCGAGCGACGTGCCAGAACAGGTGGGTGATCTCCCCCGACTCGTCCTCTTCGCCGATCAGGTCGAACTTCGCCGGGTTGTCCTGGAACTCCTTGGTGACCTTCTCGATCTCCTTGTCGAAGGTGGCGGAGAACAACAGCACCTGTGCGTCAGAGCGTGAGGCCTTGAGGAGGCGCCGGACCGAGGGGAGGAATCCCATGTCGGCCATCCGGTCGGCCTCGTCGATGACGACGATCTCGACCTCGTTGAGCGAGAGTGCGCCCTGCTCGAGCAGGTCCTCGAGACGACCCGGGCAGGCCACCAGCACGTCGATGCCCTTGGCCAGCTGCTGATCCGCGGGTCCATATCGGGTGCCGCCGTAGACGGCCAGGATGCGACGCTCGCGGCCCGGCATCAGCGACTTGAGCTCGTCGCGGATCTGGCCTGCGAGTTCGCGGGTGGGCGTGAGGATCAGCGCCTTGGGGCGGCGGGACTTCGCCTCAACGCACCGCTCGACCACGGGGATCCCAAAGGCGAGGGTCTTGCCCGAGCCCGTCGGGGCCTTGGCGAGGACGTCACGGCCCTTGAGGGCCTCGGGAAGGGCCGCCGCCTGAACGGGGAAGGCTTCGGTGATTCCACGGTGCTCGAGGGCGGCCACAAGGGCAGCATCGACACCGAGATCGGCAAAGGTCGGGGACATCTTGCTCCTGGCTTGAGTAGTGGGCCTACTCATGCTTGGGGGGGCAGAGCAACCCGCATCGCCCATCGGGCAATGCACCACCGAGAGGTTCGGTGGGAACTTTGTGACCTCTAGGTTACCAGCCCAACGGCGCGCTCGAGCATCTCTTCGCCAAACCCCAAGGGATTCGGGTGCTCTGGGCGGTTGAGATCGCGCCCATCCGCCGAGCTCAGTGGAACTGCTGGTCCCCCTGGGGCGTCCACCAGGTCATCTGGACGCTGGTGAGATCGAGGCAGTCGTCCATGCGGATCCGCCCATCGGCCACCCGGGCCTGGACCTCGGCCATGACCTCATCGGGATGGCGGTTGAGCTCATAGAGCAGCCCGTAGCGATGGGTGGTCGGCGAGAGGTCGCCGCTGGCCTTGCCCGACTCGGTCTCGCACAGGGCGAGCCGCTGGGCGGAGACCATCCCGTCGACGGCGATCACCTCGGGCACGTGGACCTCGTCGTACCACGTGTTGAACTCGGCCTCCTTGCCCGGTGCGGGGTTGGAGAAGACCATGTAGATCCACCTGTCAGCCATGTCATCGCTCCTTCGTTTCTGAACTGCGAACGTCGCTTGTCACTGCCCGGGCCCGTTGGGCCACTTGATCATGCATCCCGCATCCACGCCCACGCTGGTGCCCGTGATGTTCTTCGACTCGTCCGAGGCGAAGAAGAACACAAGATCCGCCACGTCCTCGGGCTCGATCCAAGGGATCGGAAGTGCATGGAAGAACTCAGAGGCCGGACGGAAGTCCTCCTTCGTGGGCACGCCCTCGATGTCGGGACGAAACGACATGTAGACGCCGTCGGAGTTCATGAGGTGCGTGTTGCAGTTTGTGGGGTGCACGATGTTGGCGCGGACGCCGTAGGGAGCGATGTGCAGCGCGAGCTCCTCGGTGTAGCGGACCAGTGACGTCTTGGCCAGGGTGTAGCCCGCTCCCCCGGGCCCCATGATCTGTCGCGGATCGAGTGTCCCTGAGGTCGTGTTGGGGATCAGTGCGGCGATCGAGCCGGTCACGATGATCGATCCTTCCCGGCCGGCTTGGAGCACATGGGGCAGGGAGGCCGAGACCGTGTTGATCACCCCGCACAGATCGACCTCGAGGGCATCCTGGAAGTCCATGGGGTTCGGATCACCCATGGCCATGGGCATGATCCCGGCGTTGGCACACACCGTGGTCAGTCGACCGAACCGCTCGAGGCCCTTGGCCACAGCTTCCCGGAGCTCGGCGGGGTTGCGCACGTCTCCCTTGAAGGTCACGCATTCAGACCCGGTTTGTTCAACGAGCTCCTTGGTCTCGGCCAAATCGTCGGCCGAGGCCATCGGATAGGGATTCGAGGCAATGTCCTCGCAGATGTCGAGGGCGATGATCTTGGCCCCCTCGGCTGCCTGACGAACTGCATGGCAGCGCCCTTGCCCTCGACCGGCCCCCGTGATGAACGAGACCTTTCCGTCGAGCAGTCCGCCCATGTCGCCCCCTTGTCGCAGCGACTCCCCCCGGTGCCGACCTGCTCAGGCGCACCTTACTCAGGCAGTCGCCTTAGTTCCACCGGCGCCGACCTCTAGGCCAACGCTGAGACCAATGCGTCGAACGGACGCTGGTCTCCGGCCTTCTCCGGATGCCACTGGACGCTCAGGACGAAGCGAGAACCCCGACGCGCCACGGCCTCGACCAGTGAGGGGACCCCCGCCGCCTCGGCCGACCATGCGGTGACCTCCAATCCCTCTCCGAGCCGATCGACGGCCTGATGGTGCGAACACTGGACTTGGGGGCGCGCTCCGAAGACCTGCTCGACGAGGCTTCCCGGCTCGCAGAGCACCTCACGCTGGGCATAGGCACCGTCACTCGGCTGGTGCTCTCGATGGCCGATCACGTCGGGCACGTGCTGGATCAGGGTCCCGCCGAGGGCCACGTTCAAGAGTTGGTGCCCTCGACAGATGGCCAACAGAGGCAGGTCCACCTCGAGTGCCGCAGCGATCAGGGCGAGCTCTGCTTGATCCCTGACGCGATCGGTCCGGCCGAGGTGGTCATCGGGGTGCTCGCCGTAGAAGGACGGATCCACATCGAGCCCTCCGATGATGACCAGCGCATCAAGCCGTTCGATGATTGACCGGGCCCCCGCGCCGGCACCTCCCGGGAGGTCCGCCGCCGAGGGAAGCAGGACCGGCTGTGCACCGGCCGCGGCCACCAACTCGTAATAGGACTCGGGGGTCAACGCAGCCCGGTGCTCGCGCACGCCCCACGCCACGTCCTCGACGTAGGTCGTCAATCCCACCAGTGGCAGGCGTCCTTGGCCCACGGTTCCTCCAGTCACTGCCTCCGCCCTAGCGCCCGTGATCTGGGGTGATTCAGTACGCGTTGGCGCGATGGCCCTTCTGCCGCAATAGTACGGCGATGGACCTCACCCAATTGCGCAGCGCCATCGAAGCAGGATCGGTCGACACCGTCCTCGTTGCCTTCCCTGACCTTCAGGGCCGGCCGGCCGGCAAGCGGATCACGGGGCCGTTTTTCTTGGATCACGTGGCCGACAACGGGTGGGAGGCCTGCGATTATCTTTTGGCCATCGACGTCGACATGGACCCGCTTCCGGGGTACCACTTCGCCAACTGGGACCAGGGCTACGGCGACATGGTCGGGATCCTCGATGAGGCGACCATCACCGAGCTGCCCTGGCACCCGGGCTCGGTCTTCATCATGTGCGACCTCGTGGACCACCACGGCGCGCCGATCGACGTGTCACCGCGCCAGATCCTTCGTCGTCAGATCGAGCGCCTGGCCGAGCGTGGGTACACGCTCAAGTGCGCCACCGAGCTCGAGTTCTACCTCTTCGCCGAGACCTTCGAGGAGGCGGCCGGGAAGAACTGGCAGGGCCTCACCCCCCACGTCAGCACCATCGAGGACTACCAGCTCTTCCAGACCGGGCGCGATGAGAAGGTGCTCCGTCGTATCCGCAACGAGCTCCTCGCCGCGGGCATGCCCGTCGAATCCTCCAAGGGAGAGGCAGGACGGGGCCAGCATGAGGTGATCCTCAAGTACACCGACCCGCTCGCCATGGCCGATCGCCACGTGGTCCTCAAGACCGGCATCAAGGAGATCGCCGACCAGGAAGGCTGTTCCGCCACCTTCATGGCCAAGTGGACCATGGACGATTCCGGGTCCTCCTCGCACATCCATGCCTCGCTGTGGTCCGAGGACGGCGCACCCCTGATGGACGACCCTTCGAGCGAGTCCGGGCTCTCGACCCTCGGCCAGCAGTTCCTCGCCGGACAGCTCCATGCCGCACGCCAGCTGGCCTGGTGTGCGGCGCCCTACGTCAACTCCTATCGTCGCTACGTCCCCAACTCGTGGGCACCCACGGCGATCGCCTGGGGCCAGGACAACCGCACCTGTGGGTTCCGCATCGTCGGACACGGTGCCAGCCGACGGATCGAGTCGCGCGTGCCGGGAGCGGACGTGAACCCCTACATCGCCCTCGCCGCCGTGATCGCTGCGGGCATCTACGG
>CAWUMT010000140.1:0-4289 GCA_963923735.1 uncultured Acidimicrobiales bacterium | reverse complement strand
CGACTCAGCGCGCCTCGGGGCTGGCGAACTACCAGCTCAGCCGCGGTATCCCTGGTCGACCACCTATGCGGTGTGGAACCTTCAGAGCACTGCAGGGTTCGGCATCCCGGCGAAGATCCTGCAACAGGGGTACGTCCGACAGGCCCTCCAGCTCCTCGCCGCCCAGGACGCCTACGCAGCGAAGGTCTACGGGGGCTTTGCATATCCGAGCACTTCTCCTGTGCCCTCGACGAGTTCGTCCTACGCGGCGCGCAGCGTCACGCCCGCACCGCACGCCACCTACGACCCGACCGCGGCGATCAACCTGTTGAAGTCCCATGGGTGGAAGATCGTCCCCCATGGCACCTCGACCTGCGTCTCTCCCGGGACGGGGTCGGGGTCCTGTGGCGCGGGAATCCCGCGCGGGGCAGGTCTGTCACTCGAGCTTCAGTATCCGAGCGAAGTGCCGCTCTTGGGGCAGCTCATGAACGCCCAGCAGGCATCCTGGGCTCAAGCGGGCGTCTCAGTCGCGTTGCGTTCAGCGCCCTCAATGGCCATCCGAGCCAATGCAGCTCCATGTGTCTCGTCGGTGAGTTGCACCTGGCAAGCTGCATTCCTCAGTGGCTACCACTACCAGCCGGGCGTCTATCCCCTCGCCGCTGAGTGGCTGGCCACCGGGGCCGCCTTCAATCTCGGCTCCTATTCGAACCCTGCGCTCGACGCCGCGTTCGCCGCGGGAACCCGATCTGGCGGTGGCCTCGTCTCCTCCACCCAGATGATCACGAAAGCCTCGCCTGTGCTCTTCGAACCCACGCCGGCCGCTCGGCTCACCGAGGTGGTCAAGGGGCTCTCGGGGGTGCTGCCTGAGAACGTGTTCGGATCGCTCACTCCTGAGCGGTGGCGACGTTCGGGTTGAGGCCCATCGTTTCGACGTAGGACCAGCTCAC
Source organism: uncultured Acidimicrobiales bacterium (assembly GCA_963923735.1). Classification (GTDB taxonomy): domain Bacteria; phylum Actinomycetota; class Acidimicrobiia; order Acidimicrobiales; family RAAP-2; genus CAIUMH01. Next base: position 3,363 of record CAWUMT010000140.1, on the reverse strand, counting down.
ACGATGCAGTGGCGTCACGCCTGAGCGCTCAAGGGCTTCTCGGTGCACCGGCGCGGGATAGCCCACGCTCTTCTCGAAGCCGTACCCCGGGTAGTGCTCCGCCCATTTCGCCATCTCGGAGTCCCGGGACACCTTGGCCACGACAGAGGCCGAAGCCACGCTGAGGCACTTCTGATCCGCCTTCACCACTGCTTCGACGCGCGGCGGATGTTGGCGCCAGGCGTGGTCGGCCACGAGCTCGGAGAACCCGGGCCCTCCCCCGCTCAGTAGATCGAGTGGTCCGTCGACGATCACTGCATCGACCTCCACTTCGAGGAGGTCAAACGCCCGTGAGCCGGCGAGCGCCACCGCTCCGCGCATCCCGAGCGCATCACACTCCCGATTCGTGGCGGACCCGACTGCGGTCGCCACCGCCCACCCGACGATCGCAGGGGCGAGCGCCTGACGCTTGGCCGCCGAGAGCAGCTTCGAATCGCGGATGCCCGCAGGGGCAGCTCCCATCTGCGGGGCGAGGACGACCACCCCCACACTCACTGGTCCCGCCCAGGCCCCTCGGCCCACTTCATCCACCCCTGCGACCAGACGCGCTCCTTGGGCGAACAGGGACTGCTCGACGCTCAGGTCCGGAACCGGCGCTGCCATCAGAGGAGGTGCCGTTGGAGCTTGCCGAGGGCATTGCGAGGAAGCTCCGCCACCGCAGTGATGGTCCTCGGAACCTTGTAGGGGCTCATCAGGCTCTGGAGCGTGCCACGCATCGCCGTAAGGTCCACCGAAGCCTCCTCAAGGACCACGAAAGCGGTGACCTCCTCTCCCCACTCCGGGGAAGGACGGCCCACCACAGCAGCCTCGAGCACACCGGGCAGCCCCACGAGCACGTCTTCGACTTCGGTCGGATACACGTTGTAGCCCCCCGAGATGATCAGTTCCTTCGACCGGCCGCAGATGGTGACGTAGCCCTCGGTCCCCACGCGTACGAGATCCCCCGTCGCCATCCAACCCTCGTTGAGGACCTCTGCGGTCGCCTCAGGACGACGCCAGTATCCGGCGAACACCGAGGGTCCCGAGATCTTGAGCTCCGCCTCGCCTTCGCCAGGCTCGGGCAGCAGCGCATGCACGCCAGGGAGAGGGTGGCCAACTGTTCCGGGCCGACGTTCACCGAGAAGAGGATTCGACAGGGTTAAGAGGGTCTCGGTCATGCCGTAGCGCTCAAGGATCCGCTGTCCGCCACCAGCCTCGATCGCCTCGAACAACTCAACGGAGAGCGGTGCAGATCCCGAGACCAGCAAACGAAGTCCTCGCAGGTTGGCAAGGTTTGCTGCGCTGGCCATCCGATGAAGCATGGTGGGGACGCAATAGGCCACCGTTGCCTCTTGGGCCGCAGCAAGGAACGCCGTCGCCTCGAAGCGAGCTTGGAGATCGAGGGAACCGCCCGCAGCGAGGATGCCGAAGAGGCCTGCGACAAGTCCATGGACGTGAAACAGCGGTAGGGCGGACACCAGCCGATCGTCAGGCTCAAGTCCCCATGCTTGCTCGAGTGCTGAGAGCCCTGCAGCGACGTTGGCGTGGGAGAGCATGGCTCCCTTGGGCTGCCCTGTGGTTCCCGAGGTGTAGACGATGAGAGCGAGGTCCTCACCCGAGAAGATTGGAGCGAGGAAGGTGCCACTGCCGACGTCCTCGGGGTCAAGGGAGGGTGTGCTCGTCTCGGCGTGGCGTGCTCGGGGAGCAAGAACCAGGACGGGATCGGTGTCCTCGGCGACCACGGCTCGCTCGAGGGGGCTCTGGGCGGCATTCACCGGCACCAGCGTCGCTCCCGATCGGAGCACGGCCAACCCGGCCAGGACATTCTCGAGATCCGAGCTGGCCTCCCAGATGATGCGGGTCCCAACCTGCGCACCACGCTGCTGGAGGGCCCCCGCCATCGCCTCAGTCCGCTCGGCCACCTCGGCTGCCGAGCACCACGCCGGCCCATCTCCACACCGGAGGGTCTGCGCCGCACCTTGAGCCCAGGCGCCGGCCCATCGCTCAGGAATGGGTGTCAGATCGACGTCGCCCGAACCCGTGGAGATCATGGTGCCGATGCTACGAGCCACCCCCCACCCGCCGTCGCCATAGTCTGAGCAACCATGAGTCGACGGCGGATCAATTTGGTACCTCACACCCACTGGGACCGTGAGTGGTACGCCCCCTATCAAAGCTTCCGGATGAATCTGGTCGAGACAATCGACGGACTGCTGGATCTCCTCGAATCTGATCCGTCCTATTCCCACTTCATGCTCGACGGCCAGATGGCCGTGATCGATGACTACCTCGAAGTGCGCCCTGAGAACGCGGATCGCCTCCGTGCTTTGGCCAACGCCGGTCGCCTCTCGGTGGGGCCCTGGTACATCCTGATGGACGAGTTCTTGGTCTCTGCCGAGACCATCGTTCGAGATCTTCAATTGGGGTTGCGCCGGGCCGAAGACCTCGGCGGTGCAATGGAGGTTGGGTACCTCCCCGACATGTTCGGCCACGTCGCCCAGATGCCGCAGATCCTTCGACAGGCGGGAATGCGCGATGCGGTGCTCTGGCGTGGAGTGCCCTCCGCCATCTCGAAGTCCGGATTCGACTGGGTTGCCCCGGACGGCTCCACGGTGCGGTGCGAGTACCTCCCCGTCGGCTACGGCAATGGGGCTTCCCTGCCGGAGGACCCCGCCGCGCTCGAGCGACGGATTCGCGACCACCTCGTCGAGCTCGACTCGTTCCTCTTCGAGGATCTCTTGGTTATGAACGGTTCGGACCACCTCCGCCCGCAGCCCTTCCTTGGGGCATCCGTGGCAGCGGTCAACGCTGTGCAGGGGGACCTCGAGTTGGTGATCACCACCTTGCCCGAGCATCTCGCTCGTGCTCCTCGGGAAGGACTCGAGCGCTGGGAAGGTGAGTTGCGATCTGGTTGGCGTTCGAATGTCCTCATGGGCGTCACCTCGAACCGCGTGGACGTCAAGCGAGCCGCACTCGCCACCGAGCTCGAGCTCGAGCGGCGGGCCGAGCCGCTCTCCAGCCTCTTCGTCGACGTCGAGGACTACCCCACCAGGCTTCTCGACCTCGCCTGGCTGGAGGTCATCCGCAACGCTGCGCACGATTCGATCTGCGCCTGCAGTGTCGACGAGGTGGTCGACGCAGTGCTCCACCGCTATGCCGAAGCGAAGGCCATTGGCGTCGGACTGACCGAACGGGCCCACCAGGCCCTCGCCCGCTCCTTTGCCGACCCGGGCCTCTACGTCCTCAACAGCGCTCCTCGAGCCCGACGGGGGCTCGTCGAGGCAGTCGTCACCGGCGATGAGATCGATGACACTCGAGTCCAGGTGCTCTCCGAGCGCGCCGGCC
>CAWUMT010000139.1:0-4312 GCA_963923735.1 uncultured Acidimicrobiales bacterium | reverse complement strand
GAGGCATCGAGCTCGACGATCCGCTTGAGGTTGGTCTCGACCGCTCGTCGGGCACCCGAATCCTTCAGCGAGGCGAGCTCGCCCCCGGCTTCGGCCACGGCCACGGCCACGTCGACGGGGACGTGTTCTAAGAGCGCACCGAGTGCGGTGAAGAGCTGGTAGCGCCGGCGATCCGCCGAGTCGCCCATCGATCAGCTCCGAGGCGTGCGATGACGCGACTTGGCCTCCCGGCGAGACCGAGTGCTCGGCTGCTCGGCCCGCCAGGCCCGCCAACGCTCTGCGGCGGTGGGCGTCGAGGCCCGCTCAGCCGCCACGCGGTCACGCCATTCACGCCAGCGAGAGTCCGCCGCCTGGCGGCGACGTGCTCGGACGGCCTCGGGGCTCACCGCGGTGGCCGCCTTCCAGACCTTGATGAAGCGACCGATGGCCGTGGCCGAGGTGAGGACCAGGAGGATCCACAGCACGGGGATCAGCAAGGAGGTGTCGATGAATCCGACGCCCAGCAGGATCATCCGCTCGGCCCGTTCCATGAGTCCACCGCGGGCCTTGAGACCCAACGCCTCGGCCTTGGCGCGCTGGTACGAGATCACCGAGGTGACGCCCAAGATGGCGAAGGGCAGCAGGACGAGGTGCCCCTCGTTCTGATCGAGCAGGTACCAGGCCACACCACCCATCAGGACGGCGTCGGCCACTCGGTCGGTGACCGAGTCGAAGAACGCACCGCGCACCGAGGCCGTCCCGGCGGCCTTGGCCACGGGGCCGTCGAAGAGGTCATGGGCCCCGGTCAGGATCAACAGGGCGATGGCCAGGTAGAAGTGGCCCGTGGCCACGGCGATGGCCGTGCCCGTCGCACTCAGCAGGCCGGTCGCGGTGAGGACGTCGGCAGTGATCCCGTGGCGCTGCAGCCACTCGCCCACCGGGCCGGTCTTCGCATCTACCGCAGAACGCCAGCGGCCGTCGAACATCGAGAAATCCTCCGTGCCCGAAGGAAATTCCCCGGGCGCTCAGGCCCCAAGGCTACCACCGGGCTTTGCGAATCCCCCGCACCTGAGGCGAAGCAGGAAGTCTGAAGCCCTAGGCGGGCCAGGCTGCGGTGACCCGCTGCCAGGTCTCCGCCAGGCCTTCGGGAAGCACCCTGGTCTCGGCGATCGACGTCATGAAATTGGTGTCCCCCGCCCAGCGAGGCAGGACGTGGAGGTGAAGGTGTGCAGGGATCCCCGCACCCGCCGCCTCGCCGAGGTTGGCTCCGAGGTTCACCCCATCGGGCCCATAGGCGGACTCCACGGCAGCCACCGCACGACGGGCCATGGACCACAGCGCAGTGGCCTCTTCCTCCTCCAGCGCACCGAGGGAGCCCTCGTGTCGCTTGGGCAGGACGAGAAGGTGGCCCGAGCCATAGGGATACGCGTTGAGCACGCAGAAGCACCACTGATCAGCGGCCACCACGCCCGAAGCCTCCGAGGGTTCCATCGAGGAGAGCTCGCAGAACACGCACCCGCTCGAGGTGTGGCGACTCGAGGCGGTCACGTCTCGCACGTAGGAGGAGCGCCAGTCAGCCCAGAGGCGCTCAAGGGCCATCAGGCGTGGTGGTCCTCGGGCGCACCGCGGTGCTCGATCTCCGAGAACAGCGCCTCGGTGAAGGTGGCCACCGGGACGTCGCGCTCGGGGTCGTCGGAGCCTCGGCGGTTGATCCCCACGGTCTTTGCGGCCACGTCGGCGTCACCCACCACGAGGATGTAGGGGATCTTCTCGAGCTTGGCGCGACGGATACGCGCACCGAGGGGCTCAGAGGCCCCCTCGACCGAGGAGCGCGCCCGGCCCGCACTCAGGGCGTGCTGCACCTCATAGGCATAGTCCTCGTGGTCGTCGCGCACGGGCAGCACGCGAACTTGCTCGGGGCTGAGCCAGGTGGGCAGGTTCCCGGCATGGTGCTCGATCAAGATGGCCATGAAGCGCTCGATGGTCCCGAAGAGCGCGCGGTGGATCATGATCGGGCGGTGCCGGGCGTTGTCGGAGCCCACGAACTCGAGCTCGAAGCGCTGGGGCAGCTGGAAGTCGAGCTGGATCGTCGACATCTGATGGGTGCGCCCGATGGCGTCACGGGCCTGCACGGAGATCTTCGGTCCGTAGAAGGCACCACCACCCTCGTCAAGGACGAGCTCGAGCCCGGCGTTCTCGGCCACCGTGCGCAGGGTCGAGGTGGCGAGCTCCCACTCCTCATCAGTGCCCACGGCCTTGCCTTCGGGCTTGGTCGAGAGCTCGAGGTAGAAGTCGTCGAGTCCGAACTCGCGGAGCAGGTCGAGGACGAAGCTCAGCAGCGAGGTGAGCTCGGCGGGCATCTGGTCGACCGTGCAGAAGATGTGCGCATCGTCCTGGGTCATGCCCCGCACACGGGTCAGGCCATGGACCACGCCGGACTTCTCGTAGCGATAGACCGAGCCGAACTCGAACATGCGCACGGGCAGCTCGCGGTAGGACCGCTGGCGTGACTTGAAGATCATGATGTGGAACGGGCAGTTCATGGGCTTGAGGTAGTACTTCTGCCCATCGTCGAGTTCCATCGGCGGGTACATGCCATCGGCGAACCAGTCGAGGTGCCCCGAGATCTCGAAGAGGTCGGACTTCGTCACGTGCGGGGTGTAGACGAACTCATAGCCCTCGTCCACGTGGCGCTTGCGCGAGTACTCCTCCATCACCCGGCGGATGGTGCCGCCCTTGGGGTGGAAGACCGCGAGGCCCGAGCCGATCTCCTCGGGGAACGAGAACAGGTCGAGGTCACGGCCGAGCTTGCGGTGGTCGCGCTTCTCGGCCTCCTCGAGCTGGTGCAGGTGCGCCTCAAGGGCGTCCTTCGACTCGTACGCCGTGCCGTAGATCCGCTGGAGCTGCGGGCGCTTCTCGTCGCCTCGCCAGTAGGCGCCCGCCACCCTCATGAGCTTGAAGTGGCCGAGCTTTGACGTGCTGGGCACGTGCGGTCCACGACAGAGGTCGGTGAAGGAATCGGAGTTGAAGTAGGTGGAGACCACCGAGGAGTCCCCTGCGGCGTCAACCTCCTGGGCGCCGCCGGCGACGGCCTCGATGATCTCGATCTTGAAGGGCTGATCCTTGAACAGTGCAAGGCCGCCAGCGAGGTCGTGCTCGGCGCGGATGAAGGGCTGGTCCTCCTTGATGATCTCGCGCATGGTGGCCTCGATCCGGGCGAGGTCGTCATCGGAGAACCGGGCCCCATCGGGCAACTCGAAGTCGTAATAGAAGCCGTCGTCGATGACGGGGCCGATGGCGAACTTCGCCCCCGGCCAGAGGCGCAGGACCGCCTGGGCGAGCACGTGGGCGGTGGAGTGGCGCAGGATCTCTCGGCCCGGTGCCGAGCCGACCGTGAGGATCTCGACCATCGCTCCGTCGGGGAGGCTCCTCGAGAGGTCGGCCTCAACGCCGTCGATCCGCACTGCAAGAGCGTCCTTGGCGAGGCGCTTGCCGATGGAGGCGGCGAGGTCGGCGCCGGTGGCGCCCTCTGGCAGGGTCTTGACCGCTCCGTCTGGGAGCTTGACCATCACCTCTGCCGACATCGCTTGCTTCTCTCTCTTGGGTGCTCGATGAGAACTACAGGCTAATGCCGAGCAGCCCGGCCCCCTGAGCCACCGAGGCTCCAGTAGCCGCCACCTCGTCGAGGGCGGCCAGGGCTCGGGGGGTGTCGAGGTCGTCATCGAGGGCAACACGGACCTCGGCGAGGCCGGCCGAGCCGTCTCCTTGGCGAGCGGCGCGCCAGGCAGCGAGCCGAGCGATGGCCCGATCCAGATCCTCGTCGTGCCACTCCCAGTCGAAGCGGTAGTGGTGGTCCAACATCGCCAGGCGCACCGCGTCGGACTCGGAGCGCTCGATCAGGTCCGACACGAAGACAAGGTTCCCGAGCGACTTCGACATCTTCGTGCCGTCCAGTCCCACCAGCCCCACGTGCAGCCAGTGCTTGACGAAGGGTGCACCGGTCACCGACTCGGACTGGGCGGTCTCGCACTCGTGGTGCGGGAAGACGAGGTCGCGACCGCCACCATGGACATCCAAGGTCTCGCCGAGCTCGCGCAGGGCCTGTGCCGAGCACTCGACGTGCCAACCGGGCCGACCCGGGCCCCAGCGCGACTCCCACGCGGGCTCATCGGGAAGCGAAGGTTGCCAGAGGACGAAGTCGAGCGGGTCGCGCTTGTTGGGGTCGTCGACGTTCCCCCCGTGCTCGGCAGCGAGGCGCAGCATGTCCTCGCGGTCGTAGTGGGAGACCTCGCCGAAGCGAGGGAACGAGGAGGCGTCGAAGTACACCGCGCCC
>CAWUMT010000138.1:0-4319 GCA_963923735.1 uncultured Acidimicrobiales bacterium | reverse complement strand
ACACCGACCCGGCTCCGTTCACGACGTTCACCCACCTCGACGCCACGACGGAGCTTTCCCGTCAGATCGCCGCACTGGGTATCTACCCCGCCGTGGACCCGCTGGCCTCGACCTCGAACATCCTGGCTCCCGAGATCGTGGGCGACCGTCACTACACCGTGGCTCGTCAGGTCCAGCAGATCCTGCAGCGCTCTAAGGAGCTTCAGGACATCATCGCCATCCTCGGTATGGACGAGCTCTCCGAAGAGGACCGCGTGGTCGTCAACCGGGCCCGTCGTATCCAGCGGTTCCTGTCCCAGCCGTTCTTCGTGGCTGAGGTCTTCACCGGCCAGCCCGGTATCTTCACTCCTATCGCCGACACGATCGAGTCCTTCGAGGCCATCGTCAAGGGTGAGGGTGACAACCTGCCTGAGCAGGCCTTCCTCAACGTGGGTGGCTTCGACCAGGTCCAGGAGAAGGCCGCCAAGATCGAGCGAGGCGAAGCCTGATGCCCATCGGTGTCGAGGTCGTCACCCCTGAGGGTGTGATCTTCTCCGGTGGTGCGCGCGCCCTGGTGGCCGCCACCTCTGAGGGTGACCTCACGGTGATGGCCGAGCACGCAGAGCTCGTCGGCGACGTGGTGCCCTCGGTGGTCAAGATCGAGCAGCTCGACGGTGACCTGCTCGATGTCATCGTCCACGGCGGCTACCTCCAGATCCACACCGCCCAGGGGGCGGCCACGGACCTGATCGAGGAGGCCACCGATGAGGAGCGCACCACCCGCGTGACGCTGCTCGCCGGAGAGGCCGAGCTGCTCAGTGATGTCGACCTCGCTCACGTCGAGACTGAGATGGCCGAGATCACCGTGGCGCTCGAGCACCTGCGCTCGGTCACCTCGGGCAAGGGTCCTGAGGACGAGGGCGTCCGAGAGGCCGAGTTCGAGCTCAACCGGGCCGAGGCTCGTCTCAACCGGGCCGAGCTGCGCAAGATGGCCGTGAACGCCAAGAAGGGTTCCTGACCCTGCTCCCTTGATCACAGCTGTGTGATCTTGAATCCGGTACGATCAACCAGTATTCGATTCAAAGGGTGGAGTTGTATGAAGCGTCTTCTGGCGGCATCGGTGGCATCGGTTTGCCTCCTGGGTTCGGTGATGTTCGGCGTTGGGTCCGCGGGAGCTGCACCGCTTCCGAACTCGACGACGGTCACGCCCATTGTCGGAACGCAGATGACCTATGGCTGGTCGCTGGCCTCTGACGACACCTACGTCTGGGCCGCGGACAACGCTGGCGGCACCGGTGGTACCGGCAAGCTCTTGCGCATCGACATCACCACGAGCGACGTCACCACCATCAACGACAGCTCATTCAATGGTCCGAAGGGCATCGCCTCCTCGGGAACCAAGGTGGTCATTTCCAATTTCGACGGCAATTCGGTCTCGGTGGTTGACGTCGCAACCTCGCAGGTCACCGAGGTGACCAGCAGTGACTTCGTCAAGCCCTTCGCTGTCATCTGGGATGGTGCGAACTTCTGGGTGGCCAATGACGTCTCCTCCACCTCGGGTCCTGGACTGGTGGAACTCGACGCCAACGGGAATGTGGTCGGCTCGGTCACTGACCCTTCGCTCTCCCCTTACAACTATGGGTTCAACTCGATCATGAGTCCTGACGGCACCTACCTTTGGGTGGGGAGCAAGACCCCCAATGGTTCGTGTGGAGGCGGATGCCTCATCAAGGTCCGACTCTCTGATCGCAGCGTGGTCGACGTCTTGACGTATTCGAACGTCAGCGCACCTGATGTGGTGTTCGTCGCCGGCGGCAAGGTGTACCTCGCGGACGACTCCTTCTACTCGTCAATTAACATCTTCGATCCTGCATCCAACTCATGGAGTGACGTCACGGATTCCAACGTGATCGATGACTGGTATTCGGCTGCGAGTGACGGCACGACCCTTTATGTTGCGCAAACGAACGGGTGTCCCACCCTCCAGTGCATCCCTGCGCTGAGCACGGCGGACGCCTCGCTCTCTCAGTTCACGAACTCGACGTTCCAGTCGCATGCCGCAGGACACTATGGGGCGCTCACCTGGGCCCGAGGGTGCCTGTGGTGGCTGTCCGCCTACGCTGCAGTAGACCCGGCCCTGCTGAGGATCTGCGACTCGCCGACTCCTCCTCCCACCACCACGACGACTGCTCCCACCACGACGACCACGGCTGCAGGCCTGGCCAAGACCGGAGGCTCTGTCACTCCGCTGCTCGCACTCTCCGGTGGACTCTTGCTGCTCGGCGTCGCCCTTCGGTCGACCGTTCGTCGTCGAGTCCGGAAGGCCTGAACCGAAGGCTCGTTACTTCTCGGGGCATCCTGCCCTGGGAAGTAACGGGGCGTGAGCCTCAGAAGTCGATGGAGGAGAACTCGGCGAGCTTCTCGAGGCGGTGGAACGCGTCGATCTTGCGCCAGGTGCCTGAGCGGCTTCGCATGACCAGAGACTGGGTGGTGGCCCCGCCGTCGGTGAAGTGCACGCCCTTGACCAGGTCACCGTCGGTGATGCCGGTGGCCGAGAAGAAGCAGTTGTCCGAGGCGACCAGGTCGTCGGTGGTCAGCACCTTGTCGAGGTCGTAGCCCTGGGCGAGGGCCTGGGACCGCTCGTCCTCATTGCGGGGCCACAGGCGGCCCTGGAGCTCGCCTCCGAGGCACTTGAGGGCTGCTGCGGAGATCACGCCCTCTGGGGTTCCGCCCACGCCGAAGAGGATGTCGGCGCCTGAATCTGCCCAAGAGGTGGCGATGGCCCCGGCCACGTCACCGTCGGTGATCAGCTGGACCCGTGCTCCGGTGTCGCGGACTTGGCCGATCAGGTCGTCGTGGCGGTCACGGTCCAAGATGATGGCGGTGAGGTCCCGGACGGGACGGCCGAGCTTCTTCGACAGCGAGGCGAGGTTCTCGGCGGGAGTGGCCCGGATGTCGATCGCACCCTTGCCCTTGGGGCCCACAGCGATCTTCTCCATGTAGACGCACGGGCCCGGGTCGAACATCGTTCCCCGCTCGGAGATGGCGATCACCGAGAGGGCGCCGCCACGTCCCTTGGCCGTCAGCGTGGTCCCATCGATCGGGTCGACGGCGATGTCGCACTCAGGAGGCGTGCCGTCCCCGATGCGCTCACCGTTGTAGAGCATGGGGGCTTCGTCCTTCTCGCCCTCGCCGATCACGACGATGCCGTCCATCTGGACGCTCGAGAGGACCACCCGCATGGCCTCGACGGCCGCCCCATCGGCACCGTTCTTGTCCCCTCGACCCATCCAGCGCGAGGCGGCCATGGCGGCGGCCTCGGTCACACGGACGAGCTCGAGAGCGAGGTTGCGATCAGGGATCTGAGGGGCGCGTTCCACCGGAGAAACCCTAGTGCAGGCGACCTGCCTCTCGGGGGTGCACGGGTGTCGTCCAAGCGGCCCTGACGCCTGGCTGGAGCGGCAATAATCGGTGACGTGGAGCGGATCGTCGTACAGCCCGGAGGCCCGCTCGAGGGATCGGTGCGGGCCGGCGGGGCCAAGAACTCCGTCTTGAAGCTCATGGCAGCCTGTCTGCTCGCAGAGGGCACCCACACGCTCGAGAACGTGCCGTCGATCACGGACGTCGACATCATGGGCGAGGTCCTCCGAGCGCTTGGCTGTGCCGTCGAGCGAGCCGAGCCCGATCGGCTGGTCATCACCACCCCGGCCACTGAGGACCTGGTGCCAGTTGCACCATATGAGCTGGTCGAGAAGATGCGAGCCTCGATCGTAGTGCTCGGCCCGCTGCTGGCCCGCTGCGGTGCCGCGAGGGTCTCGATGCCCGGGGGCGACGACTTCGGTTCTCGGCCCATCGACATCCACGTCAACGGTCTGACCTCGATGGGGGTGGCCTTCACCACCACGCACGGCTACGTCGAGGGTGAGGTCCGCGACACGACACGACGCCTCGTCGGTGCGCATCTGGTGCTCGAGTACCCGAGCCACACTGCCACGGACAACCTGCTCATGGCCGCCGTGCTGGCCAAGGGAACCACGGTGATCGACAACGCGGCTCGAGAGCCCGAGGTGGCCGACCTCGCGGCGATGCTCGAGGCCATGGGGGCAACCATCAGCGGCGCGGGAACCTCCCGACTCGTCATCGAGGGTGTCGAGACCCTGACGCCCGTCACCCACCGGGTCATCCCTGATCGAGTGGTCGCCGCTACCTACCTGATCGCACCGGCCCTTGCCGGAGGCTCGGTCACTGTGAGTGACGCTCGTCCCGAGCACATGGAATCGTTCCTGCGCAAGCTCGAGGCCATGGGCCTCGAGCTTGCGCTGGAACGATTCCATGTGCTC
>CAWUMT010000137.1:0-4320 GCA_963923735.1 uncultured Acidimicrobiales bacterium | reverse complement strand
TCGAGGGTCTGCACCGTCTGGGCGACCGAGGAGTTCTTCTGACCGATGGCCACGTAGATGCACTTCACGCCCTGACCCTTCTGGTTCAGGATCGTGTCGATGGCGACGGTGGTCTTGCCGGTCTTGCGGTCGCCGATGATGAGCTCACGCTGACCACGCCCGATGGGGGTCATGGCGTCGACGGCCTTGATGCCGGTCTGCAGCGGCTCACCGACCGGCTGACGGCCGACGATGCCGGGCGCCTGGATCTCCATACGACGGGTGTCGCTCGCGTTCAGCGGGCCCTTGCCGTCGATCGGCTCACCCAGCGCGTTGATCACGCGGCCGAGCAGTGCGTCACCGCAGGGGATCGAGAGAATGCGACCGGTGGCCTTGACCACCTGCTCCTCCTCGAGGCGGTCGACCGAACCGAGGACGACGGCACCGATGGTGTCCTCGTCCAGGTTCATCGCCAGGCCCAGCGTGCCGTCCTCGAACTCGAGGAGCTCGTTGACCGCACTGCCGGGAAGACCCGACACGCGGGCGATGCCGTCGGCGACCTCGACGATGCGACCGACCTGCTCGGCTCCCACCTCGGGGCTGTAGTCCGCGACGTGGCGCTGGAGCGCCTCGGTGATCTCATTGGCGCTGATGGTCAGCTCTGCCATGGTGGCTCCTTTTATTCCTTGATCTCGTTCAGTCGTTCTTCTGATAGGCCTTGTGCGCCGTGTCGAGGTGCTCACGGAGCTGGTCAAGCCGGTGCTTGGCCGTGGCGTCGACCAGGAGGTCGCCCACCTCGACCCGGACGCCGCCCAGCAGGCTGGCGTCCTCGGTCACCTGGAGCTCGACGGGGTTTCCTGCCACCGCCGACATCGAGGCGATGAGCTGCTCGCGCTGTGCGGCGTCGAGCTCCTTGGCCGTGCGGACCTTGGCCACACGCCATCCACGGGCCGCAGCAGTCTGCTCGACGAGGTAGTCGATGGTGCCCACCACGTCGCGGGAGCGGCCGCCGGCCACCACGTAGTCGAGCAGGCTCACCGTCGGTGCGGTGTGCTCGCGGTGCGTGAACAGCGAGATGACGTAGCCGATGATGCCGGGCTTGGGTGCGGACACCTTGCCCTCGAGCAGGCGGTGGATCAGTGCCTGGCGGGCGGCCACCGGCACGTCACGGTCCTGGAGGACGCCACGAAGTTCTGCGTTGCCCTCCACCGTGCGAGCGAAGCGGAAGAGCTCGTCCTCGATCTCGTCGAGATCCTTGGTCGAGAGCTCCTCGAAGATGGCCACGGCGTAGCCAGCGACACGCTGACGGGCGCCGGTCGCCGAGAGCGGGTGCTCCTCGAAGCCGCCGTCCTCGGCGGTGAGCCGGGCACGGTGGGCCAGGGAGGAGATGGCGGCGGGGACGTCCTGGGCGTGCGAAGCGAAGGCGGCGTAGCCACCGATGCGCACCGTGGGCTCCGACACCTTGTTGGCCAGCAGGGCGCTGAGTACCTCGCGACGCGAGGCGCCCGAGATCGAGGTGTCGGTCATCGCCGCGCGAAGGTCCCCGTTGGAGAGCAGCGCCAGATCGAGCGCGCCCAACTCCGAGGCCACGGTGGCCCGTGCCTCGTTGTCGAGGGCGGCCAGAACTGCCGCTGCGTATCCCTGGATGGACGGGTTCATCTGTTACGAACCCGCCCCACCGGTCGCAGTGGCCTTGAGTGCACCGACGGCCTCGTTCACCAGGTCCTGGTGCGCCTTCATGTCGACCTCACGGCCGATGACCCGCTCGACGACCCCCATCACGATGGTCCCGAGCTGGTCGGCGGCGTCATCCACGGCACGCTGGCGTGCGAGGGCGACTTCCGCTTCGGCGTTGGCGACGATCCGGTCGTACTCTGCCTGACCGCGACCCTGGGCCTCGCCCCGGATCTGGTCCGAGGTGGCCTGGGCGGCGGCGACGATCTCACGGGCCTGGGCCCGTGCTTCGTCAAGCGCCGCACGGCGCTCCTCGTCAGCTGCAGCCGCGTCGGCACGAGCAGCGTCTGCTGCGTCGAGCGAGTTGCGGATGTCAGCCTGTCGCTCCTCCATCGCCTTGTTCAGGGGCGGGACGATGTACTTCGTCGTCAGGAAGAGGATGACGAGCAGGACGGCAAGCTCAACGAGAAAGGTCCCGTTGGGCAATAGGAACATCCCTGCGATCGGCATGTGTACTCCAGTGTCTTTTCTAGGTAGTTACGAGTTCGTGGCTTGTCGATGCCTACCCCTGGAGATCCCCAAGGGGATCGCCAGGGCGCAGAAGCGGGTGTTACTGCTTCTGGAAGACGTAGACGAACACGACCATGAACAGCAGGTTGATGAAGTACATGGCCTCTGCCAGACCGACGGTCAGGAAGAAGTAGGTACGGGCCTTGGCCTCGATCTCGGGCTGACGAGCGATCGCGGCGATCGTCTGCGAACCTGCGAGACCGTCACCGATCGCGGCGCCGATTGCACCACCGCCGAGGGCGAGACCGCCGCCGACCAGGGCACCTGCGGCACGGACCGCATCGGTCATCTGAGTGCTTGCCATGTCATTTCTCCTTTGTGATGGGTACTGCGTTGTTTATTACGAATTGGACGTTGCTGCTCGGCCTGCTCAGTGATCGTCGACAGGCGACATCGCCATACCGAAGTAGATCAGGGTGAGCAGAGCGAAGATGAAGGCCTGAATTGCACCGATGAACAGGTCGAAGGGCTTCCAGATCATCTGGCCGAAGAACGAGGCGAACCACGGCAGGAGCGAGGCCATGACGATGACCATCAGGCCGCCCGAGAAGATGTTGCCGAAGAGTCGGAAGGTGAGCGTGATGGGCTTGGTGATCTCTTCGATGATGTTGATCGGGGTCATTGCCGCGTAGGGCTGGGCGTAGTGCTTGAGGTAGCCCTTGATTCCACGAGCCCGGATCGACTCGACGTGGACCCACACGATGACCGTCAGTGCGAGGGCCAGGGGAAGGTTCACGTCCGAGGTCGGCGGGGGCAGGAGCTCCTCGCCGTTGTTCGGCAGGACCGAGAACCAGTTGCAGATCAGGACGAAGAGGAAGATCACCAGTGCGATCGGCACAAAGCGCCGACCTTGTGCACCGATCGAGGAGTCGGCGATGTCGCGGATCTGCTCGATCAGCGTTTCGTAGAACAGCTGGAGCTTGCCCGGCACGCCCTTGGTGGCCTTGGCCCGCACCATGAAGCCGAGGATCAGCACGATGGCCGCTGCGATCAGCGAGGCGACCACCACGTTCAAGTTCACCTCGAGACCGAAAAGGTGCGTCGACCACGGGTGTTCACCGACGGTGATCTTGGACTTGGTCTCTGCAGCCATCAGCGAGATCACAGGGCCCCTCCTTGGGCGAAGACGATGCGGGCGACCGCGATGACGAACAGGATCTGGAAGATCACGAGCCCGATAACGATACCGATTCCGAGCGGTGCACTGAGGAACAGTGCACCGATTGCCACGACGGTGATGGCGGCGAGGCGCCAGGCGGTCTTGGTCCGCAGCATCTTGCGAAGGGTCTTGGTGGAGCCTTCACCGGTCTCCTCGACCTTGGCCACCCCGGCATCGAGGAACCGAAGGTTCACGATGGCCATCACCAGTCCGAGCACCAGGCCCACGGCAGCAAGGGGCTGACCGAGGAGCAGGGAGATGAACACGCCGAAGGAGCCCACCACGATGGTGAGGATCGTCGTACGGCGCAACAGGCGCTGCAGCACGGTGGCGTCGAGGTCTCCCAGGTGCTCAAGCATCAGCTCACAGCCTCTGCTTGACGTTCGAGACGATCACCAGCGCACCGACGATGAGCCCGAGCACCAGGCCCACGAAGAGCATCGCCGGAGAGCACTTCCACACCGAATCCAGCCAGATCCCCAGAGCAAGGAACAATCCGACCACCACGGCGACCGTGAGGCCCATCGACGCGAACGCCGCCAAGTCCCCGCCATTGGGCGCGTCGTCGGTGTGTGGATCTTGCTCGCTCACGCGGTGCTCTCATGGGGAAAAGGGGCTGCACGGAGGGCCTCACCAAGTCACGCAGTTCTGGCGAAGAGGCCCGTCAACACGTGCCGCATCATTGCACTTCTGGCGGGTTCGCGCCAAAGCGAGTGCCCGGGGATTCGGTCGGTCCGACCCCCGATGCCTCGAGCGGCGCCGAGGTCGTGGACTCGGAGGCCTCCTCGGCCGCCTCGGGGTCCTCCTGGCGGAGTCCGGGGTGGAACCAGGTGTAGAGCCCGACGCCCAGGGCGAGCACCCCGAAGGGCACTAAGGCGTTGGCCTTGGGCCGGAAGAGCGGGTAGAGCACGAAGCCGCAGAGCAGGGCCGTCCAGGCC
>CAWUMT010000136.1:0-4330 GCA_963923735.1 uncultured Acidimicrobiales bacterium | reverse complement strand
CACCGGCAGCGATGGCCCGGTCGACCATCCCGGCGACCTTGTCACGCTGCGCCTCGGAGATGAGCGGGCCCATCGTGTTCTCCGGGTCTGCGAGTGGGTCGCCGACCTTGACCGCACGCATCTGCGCCGCGATCTTCTCGGTGATCTCAGCCTCACGACTCTTGGGCACGAGGATGCGGGTGGTGATCGAGCACCCCTGACCCGAGTTGGAGGTCCCGCCCATCGCCGCGGCCATCGCCGGCATCTCGGCGTCGGCATCGTCGAGGATCACCATGGCGGACTTGCCACCGAGTTCAAGGAAGCACTTCTTGATGGTGTCAGAGGCGGCCGCCATGATGGCGCGGCCCACCGGAGTCGAGCCGGTGAAGGTGATCATGTCCACGCGTGGGTCGGTCGTCAGCACCGCGGCGACTTCGGGATCCGGTGAGGTGAGAATGTTCACGACCCCTGCGGGGATGTCGGTCTCATTTGCGATGATCTCGCTCAGGATGAGCGTGGTGAACGGGGTCTGTGGTGCACCCTTCAAGATCACCGTGCACCCTGCAGCCAGGGCCGGTGCAATCTTGGCCAAGGCCAGCTGGGTGGGCATGTTGTAAGCGATGATCGCGGCGACGACACCCGCAGGCTCCTTCTCGATCCAGCGATGGTGCATTGTGCCGAAGGAGTCACCGACCCCGAGATCGAGGGTGTATTCGTAGCTCTCGGCGAGGTCCGCGTAATAGGGAACGAGGGCCAACGGAGACTCGAGTGCCGGTCCGTAGGTCAGGTTCAGCGTGTGGCCGACCTCCCGCATGGTCATCTCGCGCAGCTCTTCCTTGTGGCGCTCGAGACCCTCGGCAAACTGGCGGAGGCACTTCGCCCGGAACACCTTGTTGGTCGACCAGTCGGTGTCATCGAAGGCTCGCCGGGCTGCGGCCATCGCCGCCTCGGCCTCCTTCAGGGTCGCATCGGGTGCCTGACCGATGACCTCACCCGTCGCCGGATTCTCCGAGGGGTAGCTCCGACCCGGATCCACCAACTTCCCGTCGATCAGCAACTTGGCCATGACCACTCCCCCCGGATGTGTGGACGCGCCATCGCGCGTGTGGCCGAAGCCTACCGAGGTGAGCCCCTGATCGCTCGGGCCACGAGCGGAGCAGGAGGTCTCAGCGGTGGAGCGCGGTGCCCTGGGCGGTGTCCTCAACCACCCAGCCGGCGGCCTGAAGCTGGTCTCGGAGCTCATCGGCTCGGGCGAAGTCCTTCGCCGCCCGGGCGGCGTCACGCTCCGCGGCCAGCGCCAGCGTGGCGGCATCCACCTCGTCCTGGGCGCCGTTGAGGGTGAGCCCCATCGCCCCCGCAAGGAGGGCGACCGTACGGCTCAACTCGAGGCCTCTGCCTTCGTCGCCTGCATCAAAGGCCGTGTTGGCATCACTGATGAGTTCGAAGACCACGGCGAGAGCCTGGGGGGTCTGAAGATCATCATCCATGAGCTCGACGAACCGGGCCACGGCCACGGCGTCGACCCCCTCGGCTCCTTCGGCGCGTACCGGCGTCGCGTCAGTGGTGATCCCTGCCCGTCGCGCCAGGGTGTCGAGGCGGGCCAGTCCTCGCTCGGCATCCCCGATGGTCTCAGTGGAGACCTCGATGGGTGCTCGGTAGTGCGAGCGCAGGACCAAGAGTCGATAGGCACGGGCATCGGCGCGATCAAGCAGGTCAGTGAGCGAGGTGAAGTTGCCGAGCGACTTCGACATCTTCTCTCCCTCGACCTCGACGAATCCGTTGTGAGCCCAGTGCTGCGCGAAGGGACGACCCAAGGCAACGGCCTGGGCTCGTTCGTTCTCGTGATGCGGGAACTTGAGATCAAGTCCGCCTCCGTGGAGGTCGAAGCCGTCGCCGAGCAAGGCGAGCGACATCACCACGCACTCGGTGTGCCACCCGGGTCGGCCTTCGCCGAAGGGTGCCGGCCAGATCGGCTCGCCGGGCTTGGCTTTCTTCCAAAGCGCGAAGTCGAGCGGCGAGCGCTTCGCCGCCTCGGCCTCGATCCGCGCACCGGCGCGCAGCGAGTCGAGGGGCTGACCAGCGAGGAGTCCGTATCCGGGGACCTTTGAGGTGTCGAGGTACACACCGTCAGCGAGCACGTACGCGACGTCTTGAGCCAAAAGCTCGGCGATGGTGGCGACCATCGACTCGACGTACGCGGTGGCATGGGGGGTGTGATCGGGACGCAGCACGCCGAGCTGGTCCATCGCCTCCCACCACGCGTCTTCGAACTGTGCGGAGACCTCTGCCTCGGAGCGGCCCTCCGCCGCTGCCCTGGCGATGATCTTGTCGTCGATGTCGGTGATGTTCGAGACGTAGGTGACCTCAAGGCCCCGAAAGTGGAGGTAGCGCCGCAGGACGTCGAAGACGAGGGTGAAGCGCCCATGGCCGAGATGGGGCAGGTCATAGACCGTGGGCCCACAGACGTACATCGACACCTTGCCTGGGTCCCGCAGGGTGAGCGGGCGCACCTCCCCCGCAGCAGTATCGAAGAGTTGGATCATGGCCTCTAGGCTATTGCGACTATGCCGACGTCCCTGGAGCCCCTCGCCCCCGAGCACCGCACCCTGCCTGAGAAGCCCACGCTCGACGGGCTTGAGTCCGTCTGGGCGGCCCGGTGGGCCGAGGAGGGGACCTACTCCTTCGACCGCAGTGCCACGAGGGAAGACGTCTTCTCCATCGACACGCCGCCCCCCACGGTCTCGGGCTCGCTGCACATCGGCCACGTCTTCAGTTACACCCACACCGATGCGGTGGCCCGCTACCAGCGGATGCGGGGCAAGTCCGTCTTCTACCCCATGGGGTGGGACGACAACGGGCTGCCCACCGAGCGCAGAGTGGAGAACTACTTCGGCGTCCGCTGCGACCCCTCGCTCCCCTACGACCCGGCCTTCATTCCTCCTGCGGAGCCGGCGGAGCAGAAGATCTCGATCTCCCGACCGAACTTCGTCGAGCTCTGCCTGCGCCTGACGACCGAGGACGAAGAGGTCTTCAAGGCCCTGTGGTCCACCCTCGGGCTCTCGGTCGACTGGGCCCTCGAGTACGCGACCATCGGCGAGGTCGCCCAACGCGCCTCGCAGCGCGCCTTCCTCCGCCAGCTGACCCGCGGCGAGGTCTATCAGTCTGAGGCGCCCACCCTGTGGGACGTCGACTTCCGCACCGCGGTCTCCCAGGCCGAGCTCGAGGACCGCGAGCGGCCCGGCGCGTATCACCGACTCGGCTTCACGCGCAGCGACGGCCAAGGCCTCGTCGAGATCGAGACCACCCGGCCAGAGCTGCTCCCCGCCTGCGTGGCCCTCGTCGCACACCCTGACGACGAGCGGTACCAGCCGCTCTACGGCACCACCGTGGTCACGCCGCTGTTTGGTGTCGAAGTCCCCGTCCTGCCCCATGAGCTCGCCGATCCCGAGAAGGGGTCGGGCATCGCCATGATCTGCACCTTCGGTGACACCACCGACGTGATCTGGTGGCGCGAGCTCGAGCTTCCGACGCGGACCATCATCTCGAGAGAAGGCCGCCTCGAGCACGCACCCTTCGGTGAGCCCGGCTGGGAGTCCACCGACGCCGCCCGAGCCGCAGCCACCTACGCCGAGCTCGAAGGCAAGACGGTCAAGGCCGCGCAGAGCCGGATCGTCGAACTGCTCACCGAGTCGGGAGACCTGATCGGGGAGATCCGCCCCATCACCCATCCGGTCAAGTTCTTCGAGAAGGGCGACCGCCCCTTGGAGATCGTCACCTCTCGTCAGTGGTTCGTGGCAACCCGGCCCATGCGCGACACCCTGCTCAAGGCCTCTGAGGACCTCACCTGGCACCCGTCGTTTATGTCACACCGGCTGCGCACCTGGGTCGAAGGGCTGAATGCGGACTGGAACATCTCGCGGCAGCGCTTCTTCGGCGTGCCCTTCCCCGTCTGGTACCCCATCGACGCACAGGGCCTTGTCGACTATGACCGCCCGCTCGTTCCCACCGAAGACCAGCTTCCCATCGACCCCTCGACCGACGTGCCTGCCGGTTACGAGGCCTCACAACGCGGCGAGGCGGGCGGGTTCGTCGGAGACCCCGACGTCATGGACACCTGGGCCACCTCCTCGCTGACCCCCCAGATCGCCGGACGATGGGAGGACGACCCGGACCTCTTCGCTCGCATCTTCCCCATGGACGTGCGCCCACAGGCCCACGAGATCATCCGCACCTGGCTCTTCACGACCGTGGTGCGCTCTGAGCTCGAGTTCGGCTGTCTGCCCTGGGCCAACGCGGCGATCTCCGGATGGGTCCTCGACCCCGACCGCAAGAAGATGTCGAAGTCCAAGGG
>CAWUMT010000135.1:0-4332 GCA_963923735.1 uncultured Acidimicrobiales bacterium | reverse complement strand
GAGAAGGGCCCGCACCCGATTCAGGGCATCGGCGCCGGCTTCGTGCCCAAGAACTACGACGGCTCGGTCGTCGACGAGGTCGTCCAGGTCGCCAACGAGGACGCACTGAGCACCGCTCGCGCACTGGCCACCCAGGAGGGCCTCTTGACCGGTATCTCCTCGGGTGCCGCCACCTGGGCCGCCATCGAGGTGGCCAAGCGCCCGGAGAACAAGGGCAAGCGCATCGTGGTGATCATCCCCTCCTTCGGTGAGCGTTACCTCTCCACGGTCCTCTTCGAGGGACTCGGCGACTGAGCATGGGGCTCTTCGAGGACGTCCGTGCGGTCCAGTCCTGTGACCCTGCGGCTCGTTCGGCCTTCGAGGTCATCCTCACGTACCCCGGCCTCCATGCGGTCTGGGGCTATCGCGTGGCGCACTGGTGCTGGAACCACCGTCTTCGGTTCTTCGCGCGGTTCATCTCTGCCTTCACCCGGGTGCTGACCAACGTCGACATCCATCCCGGCGCGACCATCGGACAGCGACTGTTCATCGACCACGGCATCGGCGTGGTGATCGGCGAGACCACCGAGATCGGCGACGACGTGACCCTGTATCAAGGGGTGACCCTCGGAGGAACGAGCCTCGAACACGGCAAGCGCCACCCCACCCTGCTCAACGGTGTGACCATCGGTGCGGGGGCCAAGGTCCTCGGCGCCATCACCATCGGTCATGACGCTCGGGTGGGTGCGAATTCGGTGGTCATCCGCGACGTACCCCCGGGCGCCGTCGTCGTCGGCGTCCCCGGCCAGATCATCTCGCGCTCGGGGCCCATCCCTGAGCTCTCCCCCGAGCGCTTCGAAGCACCTGCCTCGGACCCCATCGCCACCTCGCTCGACTCGCTGGCCCGCCGGGTCGCCGAGCTCGAGGCGCAGCTCAGTGATGCGACGCCCAAGCACCTCGTGGCGCCCTCGGGTGTCGGCACCTGGTCAGGCGACGACTTCTCGATCTGAACCTGAACTTCGGGGTGAGCCTGTCTCAGTCTGCAGTCGAGGTTGAGTCAGGAGATCCCGAAGAACCTCAGGGTCTCATCGATGGCCTTGAAGTCCGAAGGTGTGGCGAAGTGATCCACGCCAGGGAGCGCCACGAAGCGCACGTCATGCAGTGCACCGAGCAGCCGCGTGAACTCGGCCTCGTCGCGTTCGCCGAGGATCACGAGCACCGGGCAGGTGATCTTGGCCAGGTCCTCCTCAGTGACCGCCGAGCGAGGCTGTTCTAAGAAGCACAGCAGCGAGGCGAGGTTGTCGTCGTTCTGCTCGATCATGCGATGGAAGACCTCCATCGCCACGTTGGTGAAGTCCCGAGGGGCGCTGAGCCCCTCGCGTAATGGCTCAGTGGCCAAGGGGTCGAAGACCGAGTCCCCCATGCCCATCAGCACGATGCGGTCGAAGGCCTCGGGATGGGCGATCGCCATGCGCACCAGCATCTGAGAACCCATGGAGAACCCCACTGCGGAGTAGGGAGCCTTGGGTGGCAGCGAGGCGAAGAGCTTCTCGGGGATGTCGCCGTACTCTTCTGCGTCGGTGATCGGCGACCAGGCCCCGTGGCCGGGCAGATCGATCGCCGGGGCTTCTACGCCGAAGTCCGAGAGGATGTCGACCCAGCCGACATCGGCCCAGCCGTGGTGGAAGTTCGAACCGAACCCGTGGATGAGCAGCAGGCGCTCAGGCGGACTCGTCATCGTCGGGGGAGGGTCAACCCATCGCCCCCGAGGCGATCATCGACTTGACGAAGGGCACGGCTCCACCGTCGACCAACAGGTCGGTGCCGGTGATGAAGGTCGAGTTGGGGCTCAAGAGGAAGTCGACGGCCATGGCGATGTCCTCAGGGGTGCCCACGCGCTTGGACGCGCTCAGGTCGATCATCATGCGCATCCCCTCGCCGTTCTCCCCGGCAAGTTCGGCATTGCCCATGGGGGTGGCGATGATGCCGGGAGAGATGGTGTTGAGGCGCGCTCCCCGTGCACCCCACTGGGCGCAGGTCATCTCGACGCGAGCCTGGTTGCCACGCTTGGAGATCGAGTAGGCCGCACCAGGGTCGGTGGTCTCGGACACCACGCCGAGACCGAGGAGCTCCTCGGTCGGGGTCATCGCCAGGGTGGTTTCGAGCTCGGGGTCCATCGGGGTCATCGTTCCAGCCATCGAGGCGATGAAGACACCCGACCCGCCGGGAGCCACCACTTCACCGAAGAGGTCGATCATCAGGGCGAAGCCGTAGAGGTCGACCTTGAAGATCGCCTCAGCGGAGGCCTGGACCGGCGAGAGACCAGCCGTGTGGACCACTCCGGTGATGGGGCCGAGCTTGTCGGCCTCGGCTACGAGGTTGGCCACCGAGGAACGGTCCGAGACGTCACAGGCCACGCCGTGGACGTCGTAACCCATCTCGGAGAGGGCCGCGACCTCTGCGGAGAGAGTCTTCTCGTTGAAGTCGGCGAGCACCACGGCTCCTCCGGGGCCGCAGCGTCGAGCCGTTGCGGCACCCATGCCGCCTGCACCAGTGATGACCAGAACCTTGGAAGCTGCCATGAAGGGGGAACCTAGCCGGTCCGCACCGATGACGCCGGGTTCCGAGGCGATTTTTCGAAGATCGAAAGGTTCTCGGGGCTCGGTAGGATGACCCCTTGTGAGCTCCTCCCCCACGGCGTCCACCGACCGGCTTGATCCCTTCATCATCAAGCTCGGGCTCGTCGTCTCGCTGGGGTCGATCATGTCGATCCTCGACACCACGATCGTGGCGGTGGCCACCGAGAAGCTGGCCGCGGCCTTCCATGCCTCGGTCTCCACCATCCAGTGGGTCACCACGGGCTACCTGCTGGCTCTGGGCATCGTTGTGCCGATCACGGGTTGGGCGATCCATCGGGTGGGCGCCAAGAAGCTCTTCATCGTCTCGATCGCCCTGTTCACCCTCGGCTCCGTGCTGTGTGGGTTCGCCTGGTCGGCACCGAGCCTGATCTTCTTCCGGGTCCTTCAGGGCATCGGTGGCGGCATGATCATGCCGGCCGGCCAGACGATCATCACCCGCTTCGCAGGCCCTCAGCGGATGGGACGGGTGATGGGGATGATCGGGATCCCGACCGTCATGGGACCTGTGCTCGGCCCCGTGCTCGGTGGATTGATTGTCAATCACTACTCGTGGCGATGGATCTTCTTCGTGAACCTTCCCATCGGCCTGATCACCTTGTACTTCGCCAACCGGATCATCCCGGCCACCGCAGCCGACGAGGGCCACCCCTTCGACCTGCGGGGTTTCATCCTCCTCTCCCCCGGCCTGGCCCTCGTGCTCTACGGCCTCGCCAGGGTGGGTGAGACGGGAGGGTTCAGCGATCCGTGGGCGCAGCTGACGTTCTGGGCAGGCATCGCGCTGATGGTCGCCTTCGTCGTCCATGCCACACGGGTCAAGTGGCCGCTCATTGAGGTGGCCCTGTTCAAGATCCGGGCGTTCGCCATCTCGACGAGCACGGTGGCCGTCCTGGCCGTCACGCTCTTCGGGACGATCTTCCTGCTCCCGCTCTACTACCAGGTGGTCCGAGGCCAATCTCCCCTCCTGGCGGGGATCATGATGGCGCCTCAAGGGGTCGGCGCGGGCCTGATGATGAAGTGGGCCGGCACCCAAGCGGATCGCCGTGGCATCAAGATCCTGGTACCCACCGCAGTTCTGGTCGCCGGACTGGGCACGTTCATCTACACCCAGGTGACGCCCACGACGAACCTCTGGCTGCTCGGGTTCTCGCTGTTCGTCAGAGGGCTCGGACTCGGTGCGGCGTTCTCCCCGGTGGTCGCGGCGTCGTACAAGCACCTCACCCACGAACAGATCCCCAAGGCCACCACGACGATCAACATCATGCGCCAGGTCGGTGCCTCCATCGGCGTGGCGCTCTACGCCGTGGTCCTCCAGTCCGCGCTGCACAAGCAGTTCCCCGGTGCCGCGGCCCATCTCGGGTCGATTCCCTCGCACCTCAGCCCCGAGGTGGCCGACAAGCTCGCCGCCGCCTTCCGTCAGGCCTTCTGGTGGTCCTTCGCCACCATCATCGTGGCCGTCATCCCCACGTTGTTCTTGGAGCGGGGCCGGATCCTCCAGGAACCCGAAGACTTCCTCTCCACCGAATAGCCCCACGTGACAGAGCACGATCCGTCGTTCGGACAAGACCTCGGTCCTGGGCCGTGGAAGTGGCTCGTCTTCTGGGGAGCCATGGGTCGCCCCGGGGTGCGCTCAGAGATCGTCGAGGCGTTCGACGCACGCGAGGCGATCACCCGGGCAGCGGAGGCGCATCCGGACCGCCCGGTTCCACAGCTGTCT
>CAWUMT010000134.1:0-4349 GCA_963923735.1 uncultured Acidimicrobiales bacterium | reverse complement strand
ACTGGCTTTTGGCTCTCACTCTTCCGTTTTCAAGGAGCAACCACGCACAGAACCCCTTGCGGGGAGAGGTGCGTGACCTCCCAGCTCCGAGGAGCTGGTTCCCGCCTCAGGGCGACCCAAAGGCCGTTCCGAGGCGGATTTACTACGTTAGTCGTCCTGAACCCTGGCGTCAACGTCAGGGGCCGACTTTTCTGCACCACCGGGAAGTGGGCAGAAAGAAGACTCTAGCAGGCCCGTCTCGGGGTCTGCCAATCGGGGGTGCTCCCCGCCCTCAGCGGGGCAGCCCGGCGACGGCGATGAGCTCCTCATCGAGGTGCGCCCGCAGTCGTGCGAGCTGTTCGCCCACCACGGCGGGACCTGCGCCGCCCGGCGTGGTCCGATTGGTCACCGGGACCCCGGGAGCGAGAAGGCCCACTGCCTCCTCGCCGAGGTCAGGATGGGCCCGCACCAGGTCCTCGAAGGAGCCCTTGCCAGCCAGGGAGTCCGCCACCAGACCGCCGACGATCCCGTGGGCCGCCCGGAAGGGCGTGCCGTTGACGACGAGGTACTCCGCCAGGTCGACGGCCGCAGAGGACGGGCCATCGGCCGCGGCCTGCATGGCCTCGGTGTTGAACCGCATCGTCGAGTACATCCCGGCTATGGCGTCGAGCACCAGACAGATCTGGGCCACTGAGTCGAACAGGGGCTCCTTGTCTTCCTGGAGGTCCCGGTTGTACGCCAGGGGCAGGCCCTTGAGCGTGACCAGCAGCCCGGTGAGGTTGCCCACCAGACGGCCCGACTTGCCCCGGGCGAGCTCGGCGATGTCGGCGTTCTTCTTCTGCGGCAGCATCGACGAACCCGTGGCGAACGCGTCGTCAAGGGTGGCGAAGCCGAACTCGTCGGTCGTCCACAGCACGACCTCCTCGCCCATCCTCGAAAGGTGGACGCCGAGCAGGGAGATGTCGAAGAGTGCCTCGGCTACGAAGTCGCGGTCGGAGACCGCGTCGAGTGAGTTCTCGAAGCGCGCCGAGAACCCGAGGGCTGCGGCGGTGGCCTCGGGATCGAGCGCGATCGAGGAGCCTGCGAGGGCTCCGGCGCCGAGCGGCGAGACGTTGAGCCGCTCGATCGACTGGACGAGACGAGCCACGTCGCGGCTCAACGCCCAGCAGTGCGCCGCGAGGTGATGGCTCAAGAGCACCGGCTGGGCCCGCTGGAGATGCGTGTAGCCGGGCAGGTAGGTCTCCCCCGCCTCGACGGCGCGCACGTAGAGCGCGTCCTGGAGCACGAGGACCTTGGCTGCCACTGCGGCGAGTGAACGCCTGGTCCAGAGCCGAAGGTCTGTGGCCACTTGGTCGTTGCGCGAACGGCCCGTGTGCATCTTGGCCCCGGCCTCGCCGGCGATCTCGGTGACCCGCCGCTCGATAGCCGTGTGGATGTCCTCGTCCTGAGGGAGCGGTGTGAACTCACCCGAGGCGATCTCGCGCGCCACCACCTCAAGGGCAGCATGGATGGTCATCGCCTCGCCGTCGGTGAGGATGCCGGCACGGACCAGACCCTCGACGTGGGCGTGCGAGGCCCGGACGTCGTCGGGCGCCATCGTCGAGTCGTAGTGGAACGACACGCTGAGCGCCGCGAGCTCGGCAGCCATGCCGCCCTGGAGCCGGCCGTGCCAGAGCGTCACAGCGCGCCGCCCTGCTTGGAGGCCCAGGTCTGCACGCCGAGACCCCAGAGCCGGACGAAGCCTTCGGCGTCCTCGTGACGGAAGGTGTCCGAGGCGTCGTAGGTGGCGAGGCCGTGGTCGTAAAGCGCCACGGGGCTGCGGCGACCCTCGATGGTCATCTTGCCCGGGGCGTCGAAGCGCAGCCGGACGTCGCCGGTGATGTGCTTCTGGGCAGTGGCCATGAACGAGTCGATCGAGTTCTTGAGCGGCGAGAACCACATGCCGTCATAGACCAGCTCCGCCCAACGGGGCTCCAGGCGGAGCTTCTCGTGGTGGATGTCGCGCTCGAGGCAGAGGTCCTCGAGATCAGCGTGTGCGGCGATGAGCGCGAGTGCCCCGGGGCACTCATAGACCTCACGGCTCTTGATGCCCACGCGACGGTTCTCGACCATGTCGATCCGACCGAATCCGGTGGCACCGGCACGCCGGCCGACCTCGACGATGAGGTCATAGGGGTTCAGGCTTGTGCCGTCCACCGCCACGGGAACGCCCTCGGAGAAGGAGATCACCATCGTGTCGGTGCCGTTGTTGGTCTGCTTGGTCAGGGTGAAGGGCTCTTCCGGCGGCGTGGCCCAGGGGTCCTCCATCGCTCCGCACTCGATGGCGCGGCCCCAGAGGTTCTCGTCGATCGAGTAGATCTTCGCCTTGGTCTGGCCGATGGGGATGTCCCACTTGGCCGCGTACTCGATGGACTCTTCCCGGGTCATGCCCCACACCCGAGCCGGGGCGAGGATGTCAAGGTCGGGGGCGAGCGCGTGGGTACCCACCTCGAAGCGGACCTGGTCGTTGCCCTTGCCGGTGCAGCCGTGGGCCACCGTGTCGGCATTGTGCTTGCGTGCCTCGGCGACGAGGTGCTTGACGATCACTGGCCGAGAAAGCGCCGAGACCAGCGGGTACTTGCCCTCATAACGGGCGTTGGCGAAGATCGCCGGGACGCAGTAGTCCTCGGCCATCTCGTTGCGTGCGTCGATGACGACCGACTCGACCGCTCCTGCGTCGAGGGCCCGCTGGCGGGTCTGCTCCCAGGACTCCCCCGCGGAGTCCTCCTGCTGGCCGACGTCCACGGCCACGGCGATGACCTCGGCGTTGTGGTTCTCGATCAGCCAACGAACGGCGACGGAGGTGTCGAGACCACCGGAGTATGCGAGAACGACTCTCTTGGACATGATTGCTATCTCCTCTTTGCTGCGGTTGTGGAGGCGCTCTTGCGACCCCTGGTTCGAACTTCGATGCCGGCCAGCTCGGCCAGCGACTGGGTGACGGCCGCCACTCCGACCTCGTCGGAGACGGCGATCATGATCGTGTCATCTCCCGCCACGGTGCCCACGACACCGTCGAGACCAGCACGGTCTAGGGCGGAGGCGACCACGTGGGCGCATCCGGGCGGAGTGCGGATGACGGCCAAGGGCCCCGCTGGGGCGATCTCGACCGCCCACTCCCCGAGCACCCGACGCAGATGGTCTACGGGGACTACCTGCTGGGCAGGCAGCTCCGGCAGGGCGAGGGCCTTCTCGCCACCGGGGATCCGCACGGTGATCGCCCCGAGCTCCTCGAGGTCTCTCGACACCGTGGCCTGGGTGGCGCTGATCCCCTCGCCGCCCAGCAGCTCGACGAGCTGGGTCTGAGAGGAGACAACGCCTTCTTCCAAGAGCCGGGCGATGACGTGCTGACGCTGTTGCTTGGAGATCTTCATGAGCCAGCTCCCGAGGTCCAGCGGAACACGCCGCGCATCGCCGTGCGCCGATGGGCGGCTTGGGTCCAGATCCTGCTCTGTGGGCTCTCGAGCGCACCTGCGCTGATCTCCTCGCCCCGATGGGCGGGAAGGCAGTGCAGGACGATGGCGTCGGTCGCTGCCTCGCCGAGCAGTGCCTCATCGATCGAATACCCGGCGAGATCCTTCAAGCGTTGCGTGCGCTCGGCCTCCTGACCCATCGAGGTCCACACGTCGGTGTAGAGCACCGAGGCCCCATTCGCTGCTTCGTGGACGTCGGCAGTGACCTGCACCGCTCCGAAGGGAGCGATAGCCGCCAGTGCCTTCTCGTCGGGCTGGTACCCCTCGGGCGAGGCGATGGCCACCTCCATCCCGACCGACAGCGCCGCCTGGGCTAAGGACAAGGTGACGTTGTTCGAGTCCCCCACGTAGGCGACCTTCCTGCCGGCCGGGTCGGGGAACGAGTCGAGGATCGTCAGTGCGTCGGCAAGGCCCTGGCAGGGGTGCGAGGCATCCGAGAGCAGGTTGATGACGCTCACCGTACCGAACTGTGCCTCGACGGCGTCGCGCATCCGCTCGAGTACTGCGTGGTCCCGCACCCGTGCCGCGATGGTGCCGTGGTAGCAGCCCAACGTGCGCGCCACATCTTCGGCGGTCTCGCGCACGTCGATGCCCACTTCGGCATCGGTGATCATCACCGGGTGGCCGCCCAGGTCGACCACCGCCATCTCGGTCGAGTTCCGGGTCCGCGCCGAGGGCTTCTCGAAGACCATGGCCACCGAGGCGCCTTGGAGCGCGTGGCCCGTTTCGGGCGCGCACAACTCAAGGACCTCGCGCACCCCTTGGGGTCCGAGGTCACCGAGATCCAACAGGTGCCGTGCCATCACGACCCCCTCACGTCTGTCTCTTATACACATCTGACGCTGCCGACGATACTCC
>CAWUMT010000133.1:0-4419 GCA_963923735.1 uncultured Acidimicrobiales bacterium | reverse complement strand
TGCTCATCATCATCCTTCGGGTGATGCTGCTCGCCTCAAACCTCCAGGGCGTCACCAGCCAAGTCAGCACCCAGTCCGTGGTCCTCGAGGAGCTCGTCGCCGATGTCCAACGCTTCCGCAGCACCGACCGGCGGTCGAAGGAGAACCTGGTCCCGCGGGATTTCGGCATCGAGGTCGAGGGCCTGAACTTCAGCTACGGCAGCGAGGCCGTTCTCCACGATCTGACCTTCTCCGTGCCCGATGGCGCCAAGGTCGGCATCCTCGGCCGCTCGGGCAGCGGGAAGACCACCTTGAGCCAGATCCTCCTCGGGGTCCTCGAGCCCGGCTCGGGCCGCGTCGAGCTCGGTGGATGCCCGCCCGCCGACGTCCACAAGTCCGGCGGCAGCCCCCTTGCGCTGGTGACCCAGGATGCCCTTCTCCTCGAAGGGACCATCAGCGCCAACATCGACTTCTTCCGAGGCTTCGACGAGGCCACCATCGCTGCTGCTGCAACGGCGGCCAACCTCGACGACGATCTCGAACGGATGGCCGATGGCATCGAGACGCTGATCGGTCCGTCGGGGGACACCCTCTCTGGAGGTCAGCGCCAGCGCGTCGCCCTGGCTCGAGCGCTCGTCGGAAATCCCAGGATGCTTCTCCTCGACGAGCCGACGAGCTCGGTCGACGTCCAGTCGGAGCAGGCGATCGGAAGGTCGATCGACGCCCTCACGGCAACCACGACGATCATCGTCTCGCACCGCGTCGCCGTCCTCGACGGCTGCGACCTCCTCATGGTCATGGAGAGCGGGCGGATCCTCGACTTCGGTCCCCGGGCTGAGGTGGAGGCCGGAAAGCCCTACCGTCTCCTCCTCGCAAGCACCGAGGAGGAGATGGCTCCCCATGCCGGGTGAGATCGCATCTCGAGGCCGGCGCATCTCGGTGCTCGTCTCCACCTTCAACCGCCGCGAGCTGACGCTCGCCTCGCTGGAACGCCTCCTCGGGTCAGCCAGCCCCGGCCTCGAGCTTTCGGTCCACCTGGTCGACTCCTCGAGCTCTGATGGGACGCCAGAGGCAGTGGCCGCCGCCTACCCCGATGTGACGATCACTAGCGTGTCGAGCGATCACTACTGGGTGGCCGCCATGCGAGCCGGATTCGATCAGGCCATCGCCGACGACCCCGATCACCTCCTGATGTACAACGACGACACCATGCTCGGCGAGGCGGCCCTCACTCGGCTGGTCGAGGCCGCCGAGCTCCTCGCTCAGCGAGGTGACGCCGCAGGGATCGTGACCGGCACCCTCTGCGACGCAGCGAGCGGGGCGGTCACCTACGGTGGGATCACCCAGGACGAAGGCCTTCGCACTCGGATGCGCTTCCGCTCGCATGTGACGCCGGGCGACGAACCGAAGCGCGCCGACACCTGCAACTTCAACCTCGCCCTGATCGCCCGGCCGGCCTATCGGGCCGTGGGCAACCTCGACGGGGCCTTCACCCACTCCATGGCGGACCTTGATTACGGCCTTCGGGCACGGGCCGCGGGCTACCCCACCTGGGTGGCACCGGGCTTCCACGGGACCTGCAGTGACAACCCCGAGAAGGTCGCCTGGCAGGACCGACGGCTCCGACCTTCCGAACGCTGGAAGATGGTGCGAGGACCGAAGGGGCTCCCACCCCGCGAGTTCGCCCTCTTCTGCCGGCGCTGGGGAGGACCGGCCTGGCCGATCCTCGCGGTCGCCCCCTACGCCCGGCTGCTGCTGTCGCCGGCCTCCGACGACGGAAGCGGGGCGTAGCTGCTGTAGCCCCCGTAGCCGCTGTAGCCGCTGTAGCCCCGGTAGCCGTAGGAGCCATAGCCATGGCGGTAGAGGTAGCGCTCGAAGGCCGTCGGGTTCGGGACGAAGTTGAACACCACGCCGCTGGGCGAGGTCTCGGCCGACGAGAGGCGCT
Source organism: uncultured Acidimicrobiales bacterium (assembly GCA_963923735.1). GTDB lineage: Bacteria > Actinomycetota > Acidimicrobiia > Acidimicrobiales > RAAP-2 > CAIUMH01. The sequence continues at coordinate 2,495 of CAWUMT010000133.1, read as the reverse complement.
CCATCGCCTTGATCACGTCGCGACCTCGCGTGGAGCCGCAACGGATGATCAGCACCACGGCGTCCGCATGCTTCGAGAGGTCGACGGCATCCGGCACCGGGAGGAGGGGGGCAGTGTCGATGAGCACCATGTCGAAGCGCTCCCGGAGCTGCCCCACGAGCTGGGCCATCTCCCGCGATCCCACGAGCTCCGACGGGTTCGGCGGGACCGGTCCAGCAGCGATCACGCTGAGGCCGGGGAAGCCTCCGATGGGTGTGATCGACTCATCGAGCGTGCTCGTACCAGCGAGGACGGTGCTGAGACCCTTGTCCTTCGGAAGCTCGAAGAAGCGATCGGTCGCGGGCCGACGGAGGTCAGCGGAGACGAGCACCACGGTCCGGCCCACCTGCGACATCAGCGCAGCGAGGTTGACGGTCGTCGTCGTCTTCCCCTCGTCGGTGCCCGGGCTGGTCACCTGGATGACGCGCGATCCCGGTGCGTCGACGCCAAGGAACTGCACCGCGGTCCGGAGGCTGCGATAGGCCTCAGCGGCCTGCGAGTGCGGTTCGGCGGAGGAGATGACGGGCAGCGGCTTGGCCTTCCTCCGCCGACGACGGCTTGACTGGTCGGGACTCCTGAACAGCGGCACCTCTCCGATGATCGGGATGGGCTCCACCAACTCCTTCAGGGTGGCGCTGTCTCGGATCCGATCGTCGATGAAGGAGAGGGCGATGGCGATCACCACGGCGAGGAGCAGTCCGAAGACGATGGCCGCAAGTGCGTCGGTTGCGATCTTGGGGGACGAGGGCGAGGTCGGCACGGTGGCAGGCGAGGTCACGGTGCCGGCGTTCGAGACCTCCGCCAGTGCCACTGAAAGTGACGTCTGCGAGTTCGTCACAACCTGGATCTCTGCGCTCGCCGCTTGGAGCTGTGCGTTCAGCGCCGTCACGTTGGGGCTCTTGTTCGCCGTCGCCGTCGCCAGCTGCGCCTCGAGGTCGCGTATCGTGCTGTCGATCTCGGCCTTCTTCTTCTCCAGCACTTGCTGCTGCGCCAGGTTGCTCTGCGTGTAGGCGAGCTTCGAATAGTCGAGATAGGCCTTGGCGTAGGCATTGGCGTAGAGCGCTGCTCCAGCCGGGCTCTTGGATGTGACCGTGAAGTTCAAGGAGTTGGCCAGGCCCGCCTGTGTGACCTCCACGGGTGGGGGGTTCGTGTGGGTTCGGGAGGCCACGATGTCCTCCACTTCCTTCGACATCGCCACCTGCTGCGCTGTTGCGATGTCCGCCGCGTTCAAGGGGACGATGGCGCCAGAATCCGTCCGGTTCTGGGAGTTCAGCTTCATCTGCGTCGTCGCCGAGTAGAGCTTGGTCTGCTGGGAGTCGTAGGCCAAGGAGATGAGCGGGAACGCCACGGCGAGGGCGAGGATCAGGTATTTGAAGCGAGTGATCGCCCGCAGGAAGTTCGAACGCCTCGGGGCTACGGGATCTTCAGTGCTCATGCCGTCGAATCTCCAGACGTTGATCAGGCGTTGCACGATGCTAGCGCTTCGATGGGAATTAAGACGGACGGCCGGAGGTAACCTTTGGCTCGACGGAACGCTGCAGCACGAGGAACCTAGGCCACGGTCCACTGACCGGCCTCGGAGGGCCTCAGATCTGGTGCTCGATCGCCTCCGCCGCCCGACGGGCCTGGTCGTCCCTGTCGTGGGCGTAGGTCCGCAAGGTGACCGCCACATCGGCAGGGACGAGCCGATTTGCCATTGTCTTCGGGCTCAGCCCCGCTCGGAAGAGCTCGGTGGCGGTGAAGTGCCGCAGATCGTGGAATCGGAAGGGCCAGGACTCGCCGGTCGACGCCTCGAGCGAACACTTCAGGCGCCCGAAGGACCGGGTGATGGCCTCCGGAAGTCAGGGCAGCTCGCCGCCCGAATCGGAGAAGACGTAGTTCGAGCCCGCCTCCGACCCCCCGCTTCCTACCTGCAGGGGAGCCAAGGCCTCGAGGTCGACATGACCGTCGAAGGAGCGGATGGTTCGAGGGGAGCCTTCGAGGTGAAGCTCGGCGCCGGTCTCATCGATCAAGCGGCCATGACACTCAAGAAGTTCGAATCGGCGATCGACACCACCCACAGGAGCGGACCCTCCGTCCTCAGAGTGATCGTGCCCACGGGCCCGTCCTACGCGAGGCCGGACGGAATGGTCGTCCTTACGCTGACCAGCCTCGGACCTTGACGATCCGCCGTCAGCACTTGATGGACGACTCTTGTCTACATCGCTGCCGACGCCACCACGACGAGTCGACGGGGCATCGAAGTCGGCACCGTGGCGTCCGGGTACGCGCCGAGCAGATCGTCCGTCGTTGCCATCGGAGCCGCTACCGATGGCGCTCCTGCAGATCGACCGTCGCCGACATCCCTTGCGAGCCAGGACCCTCCAGCGCCGGGTCGCATGTGCGCTCAGAGCATGCCGAGCACGGAGGCCCACTCGAACGAGCGCGTCGGCCATGGAGTGCTCGGCGGAGCTATT
>CAWUMT010000132.1:0-4420 GCA_963923735.1 uncultured Acidimicrobiales bacterium | reverse complement strand
GGCAACAAGACCATGCCGTTCACCTTCCCGAAGGGCGCCAAGACCGGTCCTGGACTGAACGCCACCATCGAGAAGTGGCAGAAGATCCTGGATGACGAGGCCGCTGCGGCGTCCTGAGTAGTCTGCAAAGAGAGAACCGAGAGGAGCAACGTTGCGCGCATATGTGCAAGAAGATGTCTGCCAGGGTCACACCCTGTGCTTCATGGCCGCCCCGGAGGTCTTTGCCCTCCGCGATGAGGACGGTCACGGCTACGTGAAGATCACGGAGTTCACCCCCGAGTTGATCGAGGCGGCCAAGCGCGCCGCGGCGACCTGCCCCGAGCAGGCCATCGTCATCGAGGACTGAACACTCGATAGAGGACCCGGCTTTCCTGCGCAGAAGCGTGGGGGAGCCGGGTTCCTTCGCGTCCGGGATCTGACCTCAGCGCCGTCGGCGGCGGAGGACCATCATCAGGACCACGACAAGGAGCATTCCCACGACGAGGATGCCGATTCCGAGGCGCCACCATCTCGTCGACGTGTGGTGCGCAGCCGACGGGGGAGTGTGGGCGGTCAGGAAGGCCATGGTTGATGGCCACAGCCACGGACCGAGCTCCGTCGCATGCAGCGAGGAATTGATCACGACCGACGTCGTCGGGACGCCTGCGTGCGTCAGCCGATCGACGTATGACGTGATCTGTGGCAGGGGCACGAGCTCGGAGGTGCCTCCGGCGACGTAGCTCGGTGCGGTGTGGGCCGAGACCCAGGTGAGCGGAGAAGCCTGGGCATAGGCCTCGGGGCACTGGGCGGGCTCACAGCCGAGGTAGTCGACCACTGCGGAGGAGTTCCAGCCGAAGTCGCATGCGAGATCGCCAGAGCATGCAGCGGGTGGCACGCCATCGTGGGGCACCAGGACGGCGAGATCGGTGGGAGGTGACCACGCGGCCACCCCGAGGATCGGCACAGCGAGGTCCCGAGCACCTCCGGCCGCGGCTCCCTTGACGGGGTTGACCGTCCCGACGGAGGAGATCAGCGTGGCGAGGTTTCCTCCTGCGGAGTCACCGAGGAGCAGGACGCCATCGGTGCGCACCTTGTAGACGTCGGCGTTGGCCACGATGGTGCGGATGGCTGCTTGGACGTCGTGGAGCTCGTCGGCCCAGGCCACCGGGTCTTCTGCGTCGAGCCGGTAGTTGATGCTGAAGACGGCGAAGTTCCCCTCGAGGGCGGCACGCTCTGCGTAGGGGACCAAGAAGGCGCCGTCGGAGCCCTTCCACCCTCCGCCGTGGATCATGACTAGCGCCGTGAGCGGTCCGCTCGCCCCGCTCGCACGGTAGACGTCGAAGGTCGGGCTGTTCCGGTAGTACTGGTGCCCCGTGGAGATCTCGAGTTGCCCCGAGGAGCTCGGCAGCGTGGTGGTGGCGATCGTCGGGGCGGTTGCAGTATCGAGGTGCAGGGCCGATCCGTTGGCGGCAGTGCTCGCGAGGAGGACACTGACGCAGAGCCCGAGGCCGGCCAGCGCGGATCGGAATCGGGTCACGGTCGAGCATCCTACGAGCGACTCAGTGGACGAAGGGGGAAGGCTCGGCAAGGATGAGGACCCATGACCTCTGACGACCTCGCTCAGCGCCCGCTTCCCACCGACTCAGTCGGCCTCATTGAGGGGATGTCCTCGACCCGGGCGATCCGTCGCTATGCCGACGAACCCGTTCCGGAGGCGGCGCTGCGAGACATGTGCTTCCTCGCCACCCGGGCGCCAAGCGGGTCGAATCGCCAGCCCTACCGGTTCATGGTCTTCTCTGACGGACCCAAGGCAGCGGAGGTCAAAGCGACGATCGCCAAGGGAGCAAGGGCGGTCTGGGGAGGAAAGCGCGAGCATGACTCCTACGACAAGGGCTCCGGTGCCGTCGAGAACTCACCCAAGGCCCGGATGGCGGCGACCATGCAGCACTTCGTGGACCATTTCGAGGAAGTTCCTGTCGTCGTGCTTCCCTGCCTCGAGCGCTACCGCGAGCCGAACGAGATGGAGTCCGCCTCGATCTACCCCGCCGTCCAGAACCTGCTGCTCGCCGCTCGAGGCCTCGGATACGGGGGCGTCTTCACCGGTTTTAACAAGCTGGTCGAAGACGAGCTCCGCACGCTGCTCGAGGTGCCAGATCACGTCTTCATGGCCGGCACGGTGACCATCGGACGTCCCGTGGGCCACCACGGCCCCGTCCGTCGCCGGCCGCTCTCTGAGCTCGTCTACGCCGGCGTCTGGGGGCAGAGCGCTCCGTGGGCGATCGATCCGCCGGGGACCGAGCACACCCAGGCGGGACCGCCGAAGAAGTAGCTCCTCGGCACCAAAGCCGTCAGAACGCTCAGTTCGAGGTGCTTCGCAGGCCCAGCGCGTTCACATAGACGCGGGTCAACTGGTCCACGCCTTCTTCGAAGTTGCAGTCGAGGCGGCCTTGGGTCAGCCACATCTCGGAGAACCGCTCGGTCATGGCGCCGAGAATGAGGACGGTGATCTCCGGATCAAGGCCCGCATCGCTCAGGCCATGGGCCTGCATCCGGACGATGGAGTCGGCGACGAGGCTCTGGTCCCAGTCCTGTCGCTGGGTGCGAGCGGCCTCGAGGACGGCGTCGGTGCGCGAGACCTGTTCGATCACCCCCATGATCTTGGCCTCGTCCCGGTAGCGCTCGAGATAACGACGCATCGCCTCGCGGATCCGCTCCTCGGGCGTGGCCTTGGACTCAGTGGCCAAGATGACGTCGGAGAGGGGGGCGGCCAACTCGTCGCCGATCACGAGGGCGAGCTCACGGAAGATCTCCTCCTTCGAGGAGAAGTAGGTGTAGAAGGTGCCGTGCGCCACACCGGCTCGAGTGGCGATGTCGGTGATGCGCGCGTCGAAGAAGCCCTGTTCCTCGAAGATCTCCTTGGCGGCTGCGAGCAACTTCGCCCGAGTGCGCTCACCACGTCGGGTGAGGGGCTTCGAAGGGGTCCGGGTGGGAGTGTGCTCAGCGGACTGCGTTGTCATCGCGTGCATCAACTCCCATCAGGCAGAAAAGAGAGGGGGGCTCCGTCAGACCCGGCCCGTAGGCCGGGTCTGACGGAGGTACTGCAGGTGCGTGAAGGATCAGACCTTCAGGCAGTCGGCCAGGTTCTGGCCCATGACCTTCTTGAGGTCCTCCTCGGACATGCCGGCGAGTTCCCGGGTGGCGTAGCTGACGGGGTCAGCGAGGCCCTCGGGGTGCGGGTAGTCAGAACCGAAGACCACCTTGTCGGTACCGATGGCGTTGATCAGGCTCATCGGGTCCTCCTCGAAGAAGGGGTGGATCCAGATGTTGCGCTTGAGCACAGCCACGGGGTCCTCGTCCCAGAAGGTCGGCTGCTTGCGGTAGGAGTGCTCAAGGGCCTCCATCAGCGGCACGACCCAGTGCGAACCGTTCTCCACGGGGAGAATGCGCAGCTTGGGGAAGCGGGTGAGCATGCCGTGGCCGATGGCCGACGCCATGGCATCGTGGATGCCACGCGAGCTGTAGTGCATGATGTCCGCGAACGGGGAGATGTCCGCGAAGGGCAGGTGCTCCTTGTAGTGACCCTCCCACTGGTTGTAGTAGCGGGTCATGCCGTCGTCGGAGGAGTGCATGCCGACGGTGAGGTCGTACTCCTGCACCTTGGCCCAGAACGGGTCGAACTCAGGCAGCGCGAACGAGCGGTAGCCCTGCAGGTTCGGGACCGGGGCGGGGCGGACGAGGATGATCTTCGCACCGCGCTCGGCGATCCAGTCGAGCTCCTCAAGCGCCTTGTCGACGATGGGGAGGGTGACGACGGGGGTCGCGTAGATGCGGTCCTCGTAGTTGAAGGTCCACTCCTCGTACATCCACTGGTTGAAGGCGTGGATGATGGCGTGCACTGCCTCGGGGTCCTTGGGCATGCGCTCTTCGAGCACGGAGGCCAGGGTGGGCCACATCAGCGAACGGTCGAGACCCTGCTCGTCCATGAGCTTGATGCGTGCCTCAGGCTTGAAGAACGCCTCGGGGGAGCGCATGGGCTCGCCGAGGATCTCGCGGCGGCTCAGGCCCTTGGGGTTGCCGTTGCGGAAGGTCTCCTCCTGGGCGCCGGGCTTGGCGACCACGGTGAACGTCGGGTTCGGGATGTAGTCCGAGATGACGTTGTTCAGCGCGATCTTGTCGCGGCCGTTGACCTGAACGTACTTGACGACGTTCTTGTACTCCTTCGGCAGATACCGCGTAAACGAGTCGATCGTCTCGTAGAAGTGGTTGTCTGCATCGAAGGTCATGTAGGGAAGACGGTCTCCCATGGTTCCTCCTAGGTGCTTGATGGCCCCCGTCGCCCTTCGGTCAGAGGTGACCCCTCCATGAGCTGAGCCCCGTGACCCCAGAAGGGGCGACTGGTCCACCTCGACCTCCCGGCTCCGGGATTGCTTGGCAAGGTAAT
>CAWUMT010000131.1:0-4446 GCA_963923735.1 uncultured Acidimicrobiales bacterium | reverse complement strand
CCCACTTCGGTGGTCACCGTGCGCAGCACCTTGGCGGCGCCGTCCTCGTCGGTCACCTCGCCGGTGCCGACCACGAGGTCGGAGAGGTCGAGCGTCTCTTCCACCCACTTGGTCGAGTGGGTGGCCTCAGCGAAGTCCGAGTGCGACAGGATCGCCTCGGCCGCCGGGATGGTGGTGGCCACGCCTTCGATGGTCGTCTCCTCAAGGGCGCGCAGCATGCGCAGGCGAGCCTGGTCGCGGTCCTCGTGCCAGACGATGAGCTTGGCGATCAGGTTGTCGTAGTACTGACTCACCGTGTCGCCGGCCTCGTAGCCGGCGTCGAGCCGCACGCCGGGGCCCGAGGGCTGGGCGAACTTGGTCAGGGTGCCCGGAGAGGGGACGAAGCGTCCGCCCGAAGGGTCCTCGGCGTTGATGCGGACCTCGAAGGAGTGCCCCCGACGCTCGATCTGGTCCTGGGTGAAGTCGAGGGCCTCACCTGAGGCGATCTTGATCTGCCAGGCCACGAGGTCGAGGCCCGTGACCAGCTCGGTGACCGGGTGCTCCACCTGGAGGCGGGTGTTCATCTCGAGGAAGTAGAACTCGCCGTCCTGGAAGAGGAACTCGACGGTGCCGGCGTTGAAGTAGCCACAGGCCTTCGAGACCTTGACGGCTGCCTCACCCATGGCCTGGCGCACCTCGTCGGGGAAGGCCGGAGCCGGGGACTCCTCAATCAGCTTCTGGTGACGACGCTGTGCGGAGCAGTCCCGCTCGCCGAGCCAGAGGGTGTTGCCGTGGGTGTCGGCGAGGATCTGCATCTCGATGTGACGGGGCCAGGTGAGGTACTTCTCGACGTAGGCCTCATCCCGGCCGAAGGCGCCGAGGGCCTCGCGCTGGGCGGACTCGAGTGCGTCCTTGGCCTCTTCGGGAGCGTTGACGACCTTCATGCCGCGTCCGCCACCGCCGTAGGCGGCCTTGATGGCCACGGGCCAGCCGAACTCCTCACCGAAGGAGATGACCTCTTCGTGGCTCTTGAGCAGTTCCGAGCGTCCGGGCACGCCCGAGACGCCCGCAGCCTCGGCCGCGAGGCGCGAACTGATCTTGTCGCCCATGACCTCGATGGCCTCGGGGGGTGGGCCGATGAAGGTGACGCCACGAGCGGTGATGGCTCGGGCGAAGTCGGTGTTCTCGGAGAAGAAGCCGTAGCCGGGGTGCACGGCGTCGGCCCCTGACTTCTCGATGGCGTCGAGGATCGCCTCGGTGTTCAGGTAGGACTCCGCAGCGGTCTGGCCCCCGAGGGCGTAGGCCTCATCGGCCAGACGAACGTGCAAGGCGTCCCGGTCGAGGTCGGAGTAGACGGCGACAGTGCCGATGCCCATCTCCCGGCAGGTGCGGATCACACGGACGGCGATCTCACCGCGGTTCGCAATCAGGACCTTCTTCAGCACGCCATGCCCTTTCTCCAAAGTGCCAAGGAGCGCTGTCCTGGGCGGGTCCTATCCTCGCACGACACCTAGGCTGCGTGCCATGTCGGGAATCCGCTGGAGAATCGAGCGATTCGAGGACATCGACTCGACCAACACCTATCTGTTGGCGCAGGCTCGGAACGGTGCCGCCGAGGGGCTTGTGGCGGTGGCCGACCACCAATCCGCCGGCCGAGGCCGCCTCGATCGGCGCTGGGAGTCCCCGCCGGGCTCCGCCCTGATGGTCTCGATCCTGCTCCGACCCCGGCTCGAGGCCCATGAGGCCCACCTGGTCACCGGCGCAGTGGCATTGGCAGCACGCTCCGCGGTCGCCGAGATCTCGGGGGTCACCCCGGGGCTCAAGTGGCCGAACGACCTCGTGGTCGAAGGCGCCAAGTTGGCAGGCATCCTCGCCGAGGCCGACGCCGGTGCTCCCGGAGGGCTGCCCGGCACCACGGCGGTGGTGGTGGGCATGGGCCTCAATCTCAGTTGGCCCGGCCCCGAGGGGGCAGGGGGCACCAGCCTCGAGCTGGCCTCAGGGCACCTGGTCGACCGAGACGCCCTGCTCGAGGCGTACCTCGCGGCCTTGAGCCCCCGGCTCGGCGACCTCGAGACTGCCGCTGGTCGGCGTCGGCTGGGGACCGAACTCGAAGGAGCGTTGGTGACTTTGGGGACCGTCGTGGCGGTCACCACGGCTGAGGGTGTGATCCACGGTCGAGCCAGCGGTCTCAGTGAGGACGGGCACCTGATCGTCGAGACCGAGACGGGACCGCTCGAGGTGGTCACCGGTGACGTCACCTCGCTTCGGAGCGCCCCGGGAGGCTGATCGGGGGCCGAGTAGGCTTGGCCTCTATGCGACTCCTCGTGACCGGCGGCGCCGGCTTCATCGGTTCCGCCTTCATCCGCTACTGGCGGGACCAGCACCCTGACGACCACGTCGTCTGTTACGACGCGATGACCTACGCGGGAACCATGGGCTCGCTCGGCCCGGTCCTCGACGAGATCGCCTTCATCGAGGCGGACATCCGTGATCTCGATGCGGCCTCCGCCGCCATCTCCGAGCACAAGATCGACACCGTCGTGAACTTCGCCGCGGAGTCGCACAACTCCCTCGCCGTCCTCGACCCGGCCCGGTTCTTCTCGACCAACGTCATGGGTACCCAGACGATGCTCGAGGCGGCCCGGCGCGGCGAGGTCAGCCGGTTCCACCACATCTCGACGTGTGAGGTCTACGGCGACCTGGACCTCGATACCGATGAGTCCTTCAACGAGGAGAGTCCGTATCGCCCTCGGACGCCGTACAACGCCTCGAAGGCCGGTTCGGACCACGCAGTCCGTGCGTACTCGGAGACCTACGAGCTCCCGATCACCATCACGAACTGTGCGAACAATTACGGGCCGTACCAGTTCCCCGAGAAGGTGATCCCGCTGTTCTCGACCAAGGCACTGGCCGATCAGAACCTACCTCTGTACGCCTCGACGCAGAACAAGCGCGAGTGGCTCCACGTCGACGACCACTGCCGGGCCATCGAGGCCGTCCTGCTCAAGGGCCGCCTGGGTGAGACCTACCACGTCGGCTCCGGCGTGGAGGCCTCGGTCGAAGAGATCGCCGACGCGGTGCTCGCAGCACTGGGCAAGCCCCAGTCGCTCAAGACCATCGTGCCGGACCGTCCGGGCCACGATCGTCGTTACCTGCTCGACACCACCAAGATCCGCACCGAGCTCGGGTGGGCACCGACCATCGAGTTCGAGTCGGGCATCGCCGAGACCGTCCGCTGGTACGCCGACAACGAGGCGTGGTGGCAGCCGCTCCTCGAGCGCGCACCGGTGGTCGAGGGCACCTGGGGCGAGTCCAAGTAGGGCGCACATGCGCGTATTGCTCACTGGGGCCGGCGGCCAGGTCGGACGTGACCTCACCTTGTGCCTCAACGCCGAGATCCCCCCTGCAGGTGCGGCCACCGCACTGATGGGGGCTCACCCCGTCGCGCCGGGGGAGTTCGAGGTCACCGCGCTCGATCGAGCGGGCCTCGACGTCACTGATGCCTTGGCAGTCAGTCGCGCCATTGAGGAGGCCCGTGCGGAGGTTGTGGTCCATCTCGCGGCCTACACCGCCGTCGACAAGGCCGAGGCTGATCCTGAAGGTGCCGCGTCGGTGAACGAGGTGGGCACCGCCAATGTTGCCGCGGCGTGCCAGGCGTCGGGTGCACATCTGATCTACGTCTCCACGGACTACGTGTTCCCCGGTGATGGGGGCACGCCGCTCGTCGAGTCGTCTCCGACCTCGCCCCAATCGGTCTACGGCGCCACCAAGCGAGCAGGGGAGTTGGCGTGCCCGCCCGAGGCGACCATCGCTCGGACCTCCTGGGTGGCCGGCATCTGGAACCGCACGGTGATCACGCTGGCCGTCGAGTCTGCGCAGGTCCGTCGAGACCTTCGCTTCGTATCCGATCAGATCGGCGCCCCGACTGCATCGGCGGATCTCGCTGCGGGCCTGGTGGCACTCATCCGTCGCCAGCCCGGCGGCGTGCTCCACCTCGCCGGGAGCGGGGCGGCCTCGTGGGCCGAGGTCATCGACTTCGCCTACCAGCGAGCCGGTGGCGAGGCGGGCCATGTGACGCCGATCCTGACCGACGAGCTCGAGCCTCCGCAGGCAGCGACTCGTCCGAAGTACTCGGTGATGACCTCCGAGCGCTACGCATCGCTCGGACTCGAGCCGCTGCCGCACTGGCATGAGGGGATCGGTCGACTCGTCGACGCCATCAAGGCACAGGGCTGAGCGCCATGCTCGGGGCGGTGATCGTCGATTACAACGCAGGGCCTGCACTCCACGATGCGGCGCACTCGCTCCTCGCCGACGGCATCGACGAGCTCGTGGTGGTGGAGAACGGAGACGCCGGGTCGAGCAGCGCGGCGCTCGGCCAACTTGCAGAGCGGTGCACGATCGTGGTGCCGGGGGAGAACTGCGGGTTCGGTGCGGGGGTCAACCGTGGCGTCGCGGCACTCAGTC